>JBMCIV010000164.1:0-4468 GCA_048616735.1 Wenzhouxiangella sp.
AGGGATCGAGCTTGAGCAGGGTCACGCGCAGGCCGCGCGCCTCGAGGATCGAGCCCAGCGAGGCGGCCGCGATACCCTTGCCGAGCGACGAGACAACGCCACCGGTTACGAAAATCAAAGAGGTCATGCCCGGAGATTCCTGCACAGATGAGGACCGGGATCACATTCTAACCGAAAAGCCCGCCGACCCCGCCTTCGAAGCATCGCGCGCCCGGGCCGAACATCCGCGGCACGCGGGATTGCGCATTTCCTCGCGCGATTTTATGATTCATTCCCTCCAGATGAGCGTTGCCATGCGTCTGCAGCGGCCGTCGCGGCGATACGAAAAGAATCGCCCGGGATCGGCCGCCGTGCACAGACCGCTATCGAGGACCATGCCCACGCCTGCACGAACAAGCAGCTGGCGGGCGATGTCTTTGAGGTCACAGCGCCACGTCCCCTGAGCGTCGGCGAAAAAACTGGACGAAAGATCCAGCCTGAGGGCCTGGAACGACGAGCGCACCGCCTCGCCGACGGCATAGTGTGGGGCGCTGATGCCCGGCCCGATCCATGCAGTCAGGCGACCGGGCCTGACCGGCAAGGCTTGCACGACAGCGCCTGGAATATCGGCCGCCAGCCCGCGCCAGCCGGCGTGGGCCGCCGCAATCACGCCGCGCTCGGCATCGGCCAGCAGCAGCGGCAGGCAGTCGGCGGTCTGGATCGCGAGCACCGCCCGCCGACGATCGGTCCAGACGGCATCGGCCTCGATGTCGGGGTGCCAGTCGTTCAGATTGACAACGCGCGTGCCGTGAACCTGCTTGAGCCAGCGCGCCGGGCCCGGCAGCTGTTGCTCCAGGCGTTTGCGGTTTTCGGCCACCGCGGCCGCATCGTCGCCGCAGTAAGCACCCAGGTTGAGGCTGTACCAGGCGCCGGTGCTGACGCCGCCGGCGCGGGTCGTGCTGAAGGCCTGGATACCGGCCAGCGACCAGTCAGGCCGGATCGGGGTCATGACCCGGCTCCAGCTTTTCGAGCAGGCCGGCCAGATCGACCGGTAGCGGCGCTTTAGCGGCAACCGTCTCGCCGCTGTCAGGGTGCGTCAACTCAAGCCGAAGCGCGTGCAGCGCCTGGCGGCCGAAGCCCCGCCAGGCTTCGCGCCCGGCGACGGTTAATCCGGCCGGCGCGCCGCTGCGGCCGTAGACCGGGTCGCCGACGATAGGATGGCGAATATGGGCCATGTGCACCCGGATCTGGTGCGTCCGCCCGGTCTCGAGGCGAACATCAAGCAGCGTGGCGCCGGTCAGTCGCCGGCCGATGCGGTAGTGCGTGATCGCTGAGCGGCCGTCGGCGCGAACCACCTGGCGACGCCGATCGACCGGATGGCGGCCGATCGGGGCCTCGATTCGACCACCGGCGATCAGCTCACCCCACACCAGCGCCAGGTAGCGCCGCTGTATCGCGCGCTCCTTCATGGCCGCGACCAGGCGACGATGGGCGCGCGGCGTGCGCGCAATCACCAGGCAGCCGCTGGTGTCCTTGTCCAGGCGATGGACCAGCCCCGCCCGCGGCAGCGCTTCCAGCCCCGGATCGTGGTGCAGCAGCGCGTTGACCAGGGTCCCGTCGGGATTGCCGGAGCCGGGGTGGACGACCAGGCCGGGCGGCTTGTTGACGATGATCAGGGCCGAATCCTCGAACAAGATCTCCAGCTCGATGGCCTGGGGCGCCGGCGAGTCGGTCCGGGCCGTCAGTTCGGTGGCCAGCTCCACCTCGTCGCCGGCCGCCACCGCCTGGCGCGGCTTGACCATTTGCCCGTTCAGGCGAATCTCGCCGGCGCGAATCCAGGCAGCCAGACGACTGCGAGAAAAATCCGTCCAGGAAGCCGCCAGCAGCTGGTCCAGGCGCTGGCCGGCCTGATCGGCTTCCACGCGCAGACGCTGAACGATCCGCTCGCCCATTATCCGGACCCGCAGCGGGCGCCGGGGGCGTCGATTAACGCCGTTTTACCCTGCAATCTGCGATCATGTCTGGTCATCTCGGTTTCTGGCCCTTATCATTCCGTCCCAATTATGCAGACTCTCACACCGCCCCGCCGCCGGCCCTGGCCGCTCTTCGCGCTTGCCCTGCTCGTGCTCGCCCTGGCCAGCGGCTGCAACCGCGAAACCCGCGAAGACGATCGCGGCGCCGAGGAACTGTACGCCGAGGCCCAGCGCGCGCTCAACGCGCGCAACTACGGTAACGCCATCGAGCTCTACAGCCAGCTCACGATTCGCTTTCCGTTCGGCCGCCACGCCGAACAGTCCCAGCTCGACATGGCCTATGCCATGCATCGCGCCGGTCAGCCCGAACGCGCGCTGACCACGCTCGATCGCTTCATTCGCACCTACCCGACGCATCCGAACGTCGACTACGCCTGGTACCTCAAAGGCCTGGTGCACTACGAAGAGTCCATGGGATTCCTGCGGCGGCTGTTTCCCGATCAGGTCGTTGATCGCGATCAGCAAAGCGCGCGCCAGTCGTTTTCCGATTTTCGCGAGCTGATTCAGCGCTACCCGCAAAGCCGTTACGTTGCCGATGCCCGGCAACGCATGGTCTTTCTGCGCAACGTCATGGCCGACTACGAGATCGAAGTCGGTCAGTATTATTTCCGCCGCGGTGCCTATGTGGCTGCGCTCAACCGTGCTCGCTACACCATCGAGCACTATCCCGGGGCGCCGGCCAATGTCGAAGCGCTCAAGCTGATGGAACGCTCTTTCGAACGCCTGGAGCTCGACGAACTGGCGCAGGATACCCGCCATGTTCTCGAGTACAACTACGAAGATCTGCTTGATGAGAGCGCGCGCGACAGCTTCTTCCAGCGCCTGTGGCCATTCGACTGAATCCTGCCGACTGCCAGGCGCGTTTTCAGACCCACCTCCAGCGCCTGGAAGCTCAGCTGGAGCGGCGCAGCCGCCCCGGCAACAACGCCGACGCCAGACTGTGCCAGGCCATGCGCTATGCCCTGCTCAACGGCGGCAAGCGGCTGCGGCCGCAGCTGGTGTACGCCAGCGCCGAAGCGCTGGGACTGGCGCCCGAGCGCCTGGACGCGGCGGCCTGCGCGGTAGAACTGATCCACTGCTATTCGCTGGTCCATGATGACCTGCCGGCCATGGATGATGACGACCTCCGCCGGGGTCGACCGACCACCCACCTGGCCTTCGACGAGGCCACCGCCATTCTTGCCGGCGACGCGCTGCAGGCTCTGGCCTTCGAGGTCCTGGCCTCGGAGGCTGGCCTGAACCATCCGCTGCCGGCCGCGGCCGCCATGATCGCCGAGCTGGCCGCGGCCTGCGGTGCCGCCGGAATGGCCGGTGGACAGGCCCAGGACATGGCCATGGAGCGCCAGCGGCCCGATCAGCAAACCCTGGAGACCATGTTTCGTCTAAAGACCGGCGCCCTGATCCAGGCCGCGGTGATGATGCCTACCGCGCTGGTTCCGCAGCTGCCGGACGACCAGGTCGGAAACCTGCGCGAGTTCGCAAAGCTGATCGGGCTGGCGTTCCAGATTCGCGATGATTTGCTCGACGTGGAGGGCCAGACCGAGGTCATCGGCAAGACCGCCGGTGCCGACGAGGCCCACGGCAAGGCCACCTGGCCGGGGCTGTTCGGGGTCGAGGCCGCTCACCGCCGCATTGCCGAACTCGATGACCGCGCGCGGGCCGCGTTGAACCGGTTCAAGGGCCACACCGAGGCCCTGCACTGGCTTGCCGACCGCCTGGTCCACCGCCAGTCCTGAAACGATCGCGAAGGCCTTACCGGCGGCGTGCAGATTTAGGCCGGAACGCTTTGCAGATCTGCTCGTCGGTTTCCAGGTAGGGCCCCCCGATCAAATCGATGCAGTAAGGCACGGCAGCAAAGATTCCGTGCACCGGCGGTACCGCATCGGGCAGACCGGCCAGGGTCTCGGCAATGGCCTTGGGCTGGCCCGGCAGATTGATCAGCAGCGCCCGACCGCGGACCACGGCGACCTGGCGCGACAGGATCGCGGTCGGCACGAAGGTCAGGCTGATCTGGCGCATCTGCTCGCCGAAGCCCGGCATTTCCCGGTCGGCTACGGCCAGGGTCGCCTCGGGGGTCACGTCGCGCGGGGCCGGCCCGGTCCCGCCGGTCGTCAGCACAAGATCGCAACCGGCCTGGTCGACAAGCTCGATCAGGGTCTCGCTGATGGTCGTCTGGACATCGGGAATCAGGCGCGTTTCCCACTCCAGCGGATTTTGCAGCACGCGCCCCAGCCAGTCCTGCAGCGCCGGGATACCGGCATCCTCGTAGACCCCGCTGGACGCTCGATCGCTGATCGACACCAGGCCGATGCGGGCCGTCTCATGGCCTTGTTCTGTCACGCTTGGTTCCTTCTGTTGCCGGATTTTCGTCTGCCGCAGTTTGCCACAGGCGCCCGCCGCCCGGACGCCTGGCAATCAGCCTGGCGGCAAGGCCAGGGCCGAGGCCACGGCCGCTT
>JBMCIV010000165.1:0-4467 GCA_048616735.1 Wenzhouxiangella sp.
GCTGCTTTGTTCAGCCGGCATCCTGGGCCCGGCAATCCGCCAAGGGGCCCAAGCCCGCCGACGCGGCTTCCTCGCCGCTATGGCGGGATCGCCGCATAATGATTAAACCGAATCCCTGTTAGAGTTCGCTTACTGCAACAGTGACAGGACGTTTTGCGGCGTGCTGTTGGCCGTCGACAGGGCCGAGGTGCCGGCCTGCTGGAGAATCTGAGCGCGGGTCAGCTCCGCCGTCTCCTTCGCGAAGTCGGTATCGCGGATGCGGCTTTCGGACGCGGTCAGGTTCTCCAGGGCGATCTGCTGGCTGCGTGCGGCGGTATCGAGCGTGTTTCGCTCGAACGCCCCGAGCCGGCCCCTGAGAATGGCAACCTGGTCGATCGCCTTGTCAATGATCACCGACGCTTCGCGGGCGCGACCGGCGACCAGACTGTTGTCGCCGCCGCTCTGAACCGACGAAAGGTGGCCGTTGGTCCGATCGCCGAGGTTGGATGCGGCCACCGACTGGATGCCGAATCCGATCTGCTGGGAACTGTTGACCTGCCCGCCAACCTGGAAATTAGCGCCGCCGCCGATCACGGAGAACTCGTGCGTGCCGAGCGTTTGAGCCGCAGCTTCGGAGAAGCTCATTTCGACGTTGATGGTGCTCGATCGGAAGCTGACATCGGTGCCGTCGCCCAAGGCAAGACTGCCGTTGACCAGAGCCAGAATATCTTCACCGGTATCGCGGGTAATCGCGGAACCGCCCTGGGCGTCGTAGGTCTGGAAGAAGTCGCCGTCATCGAGCTTGCGTACGGACACGAAGGCGTCGGAACCGAAGCTATTGCTGTTGAGCACAAGGCCGGACGTCTGGTTGGCCGGATCGACCAGCGAGGCGTTGACGCCGGTGGCATCGGAGACGCTGTTGATGGCGAAGGCGACCGCCGAAAGGGTGGTGCCGCTGGCAAACTCGAACACCTCCACACCCTCGGCGCCCTGTAACTCGAAGCTTACGCTCGATTGCAGCGCGCCCGGGCTTGCGGCGTTATTGCCGGAGATGAACAGACTCGCCTGTTCGGCGCTGTTGATCACCTCGACGGAGACGGGGATCGAGCTGTTGGTGCCGAAGTTGGCGCCGAAGACGTTCACGTCGGGCAGATTCGTGCTGTTGACGCCCGAGACGATGTAGTCCAGCGATCCGTTGAGGAGCTTGAGTCCGCCGAAGCTGGCGCTGTTGCTGATTCGTGTGATGGACTCGATGGCCGAGTCTATCTGCAACTGGTTGGCGGCGATCTCCTCCTCGGAGAAGGCGCCGGTGTTGGCGGCTTCGACGACCAGGCCCTTCATGGAGGTCAGCAACTCGGATACTTCAGCAAGCGCGGCCTCCGTGGTGGACAGGACGTTGCTGGCGCGTTCGATGTTACTGATGGCCTTGTTGACGCCACCGATTTCGTTGCGCAGTCTTTCGGAGACAATCAGACCGGCGGGGTCATCGGCGCCACGATTAATGGCCAGACCCGTGCTCAGCCGTTGCAGACTCACATTCAGGTCGCGGTTGGTTTGCTGCAGACTGTGTTGTGCGATCAGTGAGCCGACGTTTGTGTTGATTCTGGACATGACAATCCTCCTTGATTGTCGTGGTCATTTGTTTGGTCATCATCCGCGGGCATCCCGGCCGGCGGCGGGGTCCATCAGCCACCCGGCCGAGGGCGGCCGAAGTCTTCGTGCAGCCAGTCGCGCAGCTGGTCCATGGCCGCAGCCGGCTGCCGGTGATCGGGAATGAGCCCGTCGATAAAGCCGCGCTGACGAAACGGCTGCAAAAGGCGCGGGTTTTTGGAGATGATGTGCACGGGCACGGCGGCGCTGGCCTCGTGACCGGTGATCAGGGTGGCAGGCTGGTGATCGCCGAGAAGGATCATCAGGGTGTTTTCGTCGACGAAACGGGCGGCAAAGTCCAGGCTGATGTGGATGGAATACTCGACGCTCAGGGCAAAATGGTCGCGAACGCGCTCGGTATCCTGCCAAAGAAGCTGGGGCGTTTCACCGGCGTCGCGCCAGCGCTCGAAGACCGCGCCGTCGCCGATCCCGTTCCAGTCGGGCAAAAGCTCGATGATCGGTGTCCAGGGCGCGTGGCTGCTGATCAGGGCGATCTGGGCAAACAGCGGTCGCGGCGCCTGCGGGCGCAGCGTGTTCTGGAACCGATAGAGGGTGTACTGATCGGGCATGGTCACCCAGTTGAGCGCGGGCCCGGCGTAGTCAAGGTCGCGGGCGGCGAGAATGCGGTCGAAGCCCAGCTGCCGTCCCTCCGGCCACGGCATGATGATGGCCGGCATGACCGCCATGGTCTGATGTCCGGTGGCGCGGAAATCGTCGATGAGGGTGTTGTGATGCGACTCCAGCAACAGCTGGTACCAGAGCTGATTGTCGATCCAGCGGCCGCTCAGTGCCGTGGCGTGCGCCAGCCACGACTGACCGCCGCGGATCGGCGATTCCAGCAGCCCGCTGACCGCCGAGAGTTCGGCCCGGGCAAATTCGTCCTCCATGCGCTCCAGCGTCGGCGCGACGATTTCACGGTAGCGGTCAAGCTCGAAGACGGTGGCGCCGTACGACTCGATGAACACCATCAGAACGTCGGTATCGGCCAGGGCGCTGAGCGGCTCGGCCGGTCGCGGCCGCTCCGGGGCTGCTTCGATAAAGGCGATGTGGGCGCGATGGGTTTTGCGCAATTGCTCGACCTGGAAGCTGAGCGTATCCCACAGCGGCGTGCGCGCCACCGGCACCGGGCGTACGCCCTGGATTTCCAGTACGCTCAGCAGCAGGGCCGAGACCGCCATCAGCGCGGCGAAGATTCCGGCACGGCGCCGCTGGGCCTGGGCGCGTGCCAGCACGCGGGCAACCGCCCAGGCCAGCGCAAGCAGCAGGGCGAAAACGGCGATAAAGACCATCACCGCCGGGAGCCGGCCCAGATTGCCGTCGAGAAGGTGGAAACTGGCGCTGAGCAGGTTGATGTCGAAATACAGGTTGAGCGGGCGACTGAGCACCTGGTGAATGGCGCCGTCGCTGAGGCCCAGAATCACCGCCGCCATGACCAGGCCGACCGCCAGCCAGCGCAGCAGTCGGGTCGTGGGCCGGTTAGGCGGCAGCGCAAGACCGGCCACCAGCAGCCAGGCTTCCCACGCCAGCCAGCGGCCGTTGCCGAAACCGAACCGCAGCCACAGCGGAGCGATCAGCAGCAGGTTGAGCAGCAGCCCCGCGCCGAACAATATCAACAGCGGACGGTGCCGGGCAGCGGTGAGCGGGGATTTCACGGCGGTGAACGACCATTGACGCGATGGAAGCCGGTTATCGTGACATATTTGCGTGCATGCGCTTGGCCACCCCGATCATGACGCGCTCGCTCGCCTTTTGCCTGCTGCTGCTTGCCGGTTCGACCCAGGCGCTGGAGTTGTCCGACGTCGCTGAGAAAGCCCAAGCCCTGGCCGCGCGCGACTGGCAGCCGCCGAATCCACCGGCCCCGGCCCTGGCGGCCCTGGACTACGACCAGTACCGGGCGATTCGTTTCGATCCAGCGCGCGCCCTGTGGGCTCAGGACGAGGGGTTTCGCGTCCAGTTCTTTCACCCGGGATTCCTGTTCAATGAAAGCGTGCGGATCCATGAAATCGATGACGGCGCCGTCCGCGAGATCCGGTTTGATCCGGACCGTTTCCGCTTCGATCCGCCGCTGGACGGCCCGCCGGTGGCGGCCGCGGCCGGCCATGCCGGCTTTCGGGTCCACTATCCGCTCAATCGCCCGGCCGTCCACGACGAGTTTCTGGTGTTTCTCGGGGCCTCGTATTTCCGCTTGATCGGCCCCGGCCAGGGCTACGGCGTGTCGGCCCGCGGCCTGGCGCTGGACAGCGGCGGCAGCGGCCCGGAGGAGTTCCCGGTGTTTCGCCAGTTCTGGCTTGAGCGTCCCCGGCCCGATGCCTCCCGGTTGCGCCTGCTGGCCCTGCTCGACAGCCCATCGGTGACCGGCGCCTTCGCGTTCGAGGTCGAGCCTGGCGAGCCCACGTCGATGGTGGTCGAGGCCCGCCTGTTTGCCCGCCGCGACCTGGTTCGCCCCGGCATCGCTGCGCTGACCAGCATGTTCAAGCATGGCGATACCGGGCCCATGCGGGTCGATGACTTTCGCCCGCGGGTGCACGATTCCGACGGTTTGCTGGTGCACAGCAGCCGCGGGGAGGCGCAGTGGCGGCCGCTGTCGAACCGGGCCCGGGTGCGGCTGAGCAGTTTCGCAGACGATGCCGCGCCGGCCGGTTTCGGCCTGCTGCAGCGCCGCCGTGCCTTCGAGGATTATCATGACCTGGAAGCACGCTACGATCTGCGTCCGGGCAAGTGGGTCGAGCCGCTGGGCGGCGACTGGGGCGCAGGACGCGTGGAGTTGGTCGAAATCCCGACTGCCGACGAGACCTTCGACAACATCGTCGCCTATTGGACACCCGCCAAGCTGCCGGC
>JBMCIV010000166.1:0-4459 GCA_048616735.1 Wenzhouxiangella sp.
CATCATCACCCTCATCGAACATAAAGGATTCACATGGCTGAAGAAGCAGCGGAAAACGCCGCCAAAGCCCAGGCGGGCGCGGGCGAAAACAGCGGCATGCAGATGGTCATGCAGCACATCTATCTCAAAGACGCCTCGTTCGAGGCCAAGTCGCCGCAAGAGCTGGACCAGTCCGGCGGCCAGCCCGATATCAATCTCAATCTCGCCCAGCGCACCGCCAAGGTCGCCGATGACCGGATGGAGGTGATCCTGACCGTTACCGTGACCGCAAAACAGGGCGAAAATACCGCCTTTGTCTGCGAAGTCCAGTACGGCGGCATTTTCCAGTTTGCCAACGTGACAGAACAGCAGATGCCCTACGTGATCAACGTGCTGTGCCCGAACGTGCTGTTCCCCTACAACCGCGCCCAGATTGGTTCCATGATCACCGCCGGCGGTTTCTATCTGCCGCCGCTGCAGCCGATCAACTTCGAGGCGGTGTTTCGCCAGCGACTGGCCGAATCGCAGCAGCAGGCCCAGGCCCCGGCCGACGACAGCAGCGTCAACTGAGCGCGGCAATGGCGACCCGACAGATCGGGATTCTGGGCGCCGGTTCCTGGGGCACGGCGCTGGGCATGCATCTGGCCCGGCGCGGGCACCGGGTCCGGCTCTGGGACATCAACGAAGCGCACGTGGCCACGGTTCGATCCGAACGCCGCAACGAGCGCTTCCTGCCCGGCATTCCCTTTCCCGAGGGACTCGACATCAGCGCCGAGCTTGAACAGGTCTGCCAGGCCAGCGAGCACCTGCTGATCGTTACCCCGTCGCATGCCTTCGTCGAGACCCTGGAGCGCATCAAGCCCTGGCTGTCGGCCGATTCCGGCCTGGCCTGGGCGACCAAGGGATTCGAGCCGGGCAGCGCCCGGCTGCTGCATGAGGTGGCGCGCGAGATGCTGGGCGACGAGATCCCGCTGGCGCTGATTACCGGGCCGTCGTTCGCGCGCGAGGTGGCCCGGGGGCTGCCGACGGCGGTCACCGTTGCCGCGTCAACGCCCGCCTACGGTGCGGCGTGGGCCGAATGGCTGCACGGCGACAATTTTCGTGCCTACTACACCGCCGACCTGCCCGGCGCTGAACTGGGCGGGGCGCTCAAGAACGTGCTCGCGGTGGCCTGCGGTATCGCCGACGGGCTGGAGTTGGGCGGCAATACCCGCGCCGCCCTGATTACCCGGGGTCTGGCCGAAATGATGCGCCTGGGGCGAGCGCTGGGTGCCAGTCCGCTGACGCTGACCGGCCTGGCGGGGGTCGGTGATCTGGTCCTGACCTGTACCGGCGACCTGTCGCGCAATCGGCGCTTGGGCCTGGCCCTGGCGCAGGGCCAGAGCCTGGAGACGGCGCTGGCAGAAATCGGCCAGGTCGTGGAGGCCGTCGGCACCGCCGAGGAGGCCATGCGCCTGGCCCGTCGCCACCACGTGGAAATGCCGATCACCGAGCAGGTCTACGGCATCCTGTTCGAGGGCTGGAGCGCGCGCAAGGGCGTTCAGGTGCTCATGGAACGAGACCTCAAGCCCGAGACCGAGTAGTCGCGCCGGCCGCGCCCGCGTAGGCCTGCTGGCGCCAGGCCTCGTAGAGGACGACGGCGACGGCGTTGGACAGGTTGAGGCTGCGTGCGCCCGGCCGCTGCGGAATGAACAGGCGGTTAGCCGGCGGCACGGCCAGTCGCTCCGAGTCGGGCAGGCCGCGCGTCTCAGGGCCGAACAGCATCACGTCGTCAGGCCGAAAAGCCCATTCATCCAGACGCGTTTGTCCGCGCGTGCTCAGCGCCACCCAGCGCCGCTCTCCCAGCGCCTGACGGCACGCCGCCAGGTTGCGGTGGCAGCGGTATTCGGCCGCGGTTCGATAATCCATGCCGGCCCGCTTGAGGCTGCGCTCATCGAGACGGAAACCCAAAGGCTCGATCAAGTGCAGACGCGCCGGGGCGTTGACGCACAAGCGCATGATGTTGCCGGTGTTTGGCGGAATTTCGGGCTGGAACAAGACGATATCGAACATGTCGGCGCTCGCTGGGAAACAACACTTGATTCTGATCTCGATGCGGCGTAAGGTACAGCACCGCAACACAAGATGTTGTGGCTTGCGGGCCCATCGGGCACAACAGGTTGTGAGCAAGTTGGTTGGCAACCTGTGCATAAGTTCAAACTATCTGGACAAATCAAGAGGTTGTGGCATGAGTGTTTCGGCAGAAGCCTTGACGGCGGCGCTTCCGGAAATCCCGTTCCAGGAGGCATCGCTGGATATCTGGGACAAGAAGTACCGCCTGAAAGCGAAAACAGGGGAAATTCTCGACACCCAGATTGACGACACCTACCGGCGCGTGGCGCGCGCGCTATCGAGCGTGGAGGCCACGCCCGAATTGCGCGAGCTGTGGTTCAAGGAGTTCCTCTGGGCGCTGCGCCGCGGGGCGATCCCGGCCGGGCGGATCACCTCCAACGCCGGGGCCCAGGCCCACAAACCGGCGACTTCGACCATCAACTGCACGGTCTCCGGCACGATCGGCGATTCCATGCACGACATCCTCGGCAAGGTGCACGAGGCCCGGCTGACCCTCAAGGCCGGCTGCGGCATCGGCTACGAGTTCTCGACGCTCAGCCCCAATGACAAGATGTGCTTCACGGTTTCCTCGGCCGGCGGGCGCCGGGGCGCGCAGATGGCGACCTTCGATATCTCCCATCCCGACGTCATGGATTTCATTCGCGCCAAGCGCGAAAACGGCGTGCTGCGGCAGTTCAACTGTTCCTTGCTGATTACCGACGATTTCATCCGCGCCGTCCAGGCCGACGCCGACTGGAAGCTCATCTTCCCGATCCTTAAAAGCGAGAGCGGAGAGCTTGATCTCGGCGACCCGGACCAGGTGGTCTGGCGCGACTGGCCGGCCAGCGAAGGCTACGTCACCGACGCCGAAGGGCTGGTGGCCTGCCGCGTCTACCGCACGGTGCCGGCGCGGCGCTTGTGGAACATGATCATGACCTCGACCTATGATTTTGCCGAGCCCGGCTTTGTTCTGGTTGATCGCATCAACGAGGACAACAACAACTGGTGGTGCGAGAACATTCGCGCCACCAACCCCTGCGGCGAGCAGCCGCTGCCGCCTTACGGGGCCTGCCTGCTGGGCTCGATCAACCTGACCCGGTTCGTGGACGATCCGTTCACCGAGCAGGCCCGCTTCAACTGGGACGAGTACCGACGCACGGTCAAGATCTTCACCCGCATGCTCGATAACGTGGTCGAGGTCAACGGCCTGCCGTTGCCCGAACAGCAGCGCGAGATCGAGTACAAGCGCCGGCACGGCATGGGCTTTCTCGGGCTCGGTTCGACCCTGACCATGCTGCGCATGCGTTATGGTCAGCCCGACTCGCTGGAGTTCACCGAAAAGGTGGCGCGGGAAATGGCGGTGGCCGGCTGGGAAACCGCTCTGGAACTGGCCGAAGAAAAAGGTCCGGCGCCGATCATGAACGACGAATTCGAAGTCACCGCGCAGATGCTTCGCCAGCGCCCGGAACTAAAAGAGGACGGCTACAAGCCCGGCGATCGGGTGCCGGGCCGGGTGCTGCATGCCCGCTACAGCCGCTACATGCAGAAAGTCGCCGAGGTGGTGCCCGAGCTGGTTGATCGCCTGGCCGAAACCGGCGCGCGCTTCAGCCACCACACCTCGATCGCCCCGACGGGTACGATTTCGCTGTCTCTGGCCAACAACGCCTCCAACGGCATTGAGCCTAGCTTTGCCCACCACTACAATCGCAACGTGATTCGCGAGGGGCGCAAGAGCAAGGAAAAGGTCAGCGTCTACTCGTACGAACTGCTGGCCTACCGCACGCTGGTCAACCCGGCGGCCATGCCGTACTCGGAGGATCCCGACGAGCAGCTGCCGGACTACTTCCTGACCGCCGAGACGATCACCCCGCGCGAGCACGTCGCCATCCAGGCCGCGGCCCAGAAATGGATTGATTCCTCGATTTCAAAGACCGCGAACGTGCCGACCGACTATCCCTACGAGGACTTCAAGGACATCTACCTGTTTGCCTGGGAGCAGGGGCTAAAAGGCTGCACCACTTTCCGGTTCAACCCGGAAGCCTTTCAGGGGGTGCTGGTGACCGACAAGGATCTTGAATCAACAAGCTATACCTTCGAGCTTGAAGACGGCTCGACCGTCGAGCTCAAGGGCCACGAGGAAGTCGAATACGACGGCGAGGTCCACACCGCGGCCAACCTGTTCGACGCCCTCAAGGAAGGTTATTACGGCAAATTCTAGCTTCAGGCGAGAAGACGATCATGACGGTAAAGATTGACAAGAAAATCGTGGGTTATCAAGTGGGTGACAATACGTCCCAGAAAAAGGACGAGCCAGCGGCAGGGACCAGCGTGCCGCGCAAGGCCGAGATCATCCGCATGCACGAAAAGCTGGCGCGGCCCGCGGGCATGG
>JBMCIV010000167.1:0-4431 GCA_048616735.1 Wenzhouxiangella sp.
AGTCCACCCAGATCAGGCAGCGCAACCAGCTGGTCGTTGCCTTGCTGGTCATTCTGCTGGTCGCGGTGATCGCGGCGGTAGGCGCGCTGCGCAGCTATCGCATCAAGGCCGAGCTAGAAAGGGATTTGGCGTTGCGCAACCGCGAGCTGGAAAAAGCGCTCGATCACATCAACGATCTGGCCAGCCACGACAGCCTGACCGGACTGCTCAACCGACGCGCCTTGGAACAACTGGGAGAAAGAGAGGTCAACCGGCAGCAGCGCCACGGCGGCGCCTTGTCGTTGTTGCTGATGGATATCGACTACTTCAAGTCCATCAACGACCGCTACGGCCATTCGGTGGGCGATGAAGCGCTGCGGGGACTGGCGAGGATTCTCGCAGAAAACATGCGCGACAGCGATGTGGTCGGACGATGGGGTGGTGAGGAGTTTCTGTGTCTTCTTCCGAATACCGACCTGGCCGAAGCCAAACAGACCGCCAGACGCATTCGGGCAGCGCTCGAAGCAGCCCTGATCCCCACCTCCGAAGAGCCCGTTCGGCTGACGGTGACCTGCGGCATCGCTTCGGTCCAAGACGGTCGCCTGGCCGAGGCCATACAGAAGGCGGACCAGGCCATGTACCGGGGTAAGCACGAAGGCCGCAACGCGATCGTCGTGGCGGATCCAAACCCAAGCGACGATGCCTGACCTGCGCCTTGACGGGAGCGCAAAGAAAGGATTTGGAGGGGCCCGCTAGCCTGCGCGAAGGTGACCCCGTGGCTGCGCAAACAACTCGGCCGGGTCAACGGCCGCGCGGAAATCGAATATCGCGATCGTGCGGTCGGTGGAAATCGAGCGCCGGCCCAAGCGGAATGATGTAGTGCGGATTGATTGTGTCGTGGCTGCCGTAGTAGTGCATCTTGATGGCGCTGAACTCCACCGTTTCGGAAATGCCTGGCCACTGGTAGAGTTCGCGCAGGTAATTGGAGAGGTTTGGATAATCGTCGATGCGTCGGATGTTGCACTTGAAGTGCCCGACGTAGACGGCATCGAAGCGGATCAGGGTGGTGAACAGTCGCCAGTCGGCCTCGGTCAGGCGTTCGCCGCAGAGATAGCGCTGAGCGTCGAGCCGTTTTTCAAGCGCATCAAGGGTTTCAAACAAGGGCACCACGGCTTCTTCGTAAGCCTCCTGGGTGGTCGCGAAGCCGGTCTTGTAGACGCCGTTGTTGACGTGGTCATAGACCACGGCGTTGATGGCGTCGATGTCGGCGCGTAACTCTTCGGGATAATAGTCGCCCGGTGCTGCCCCGAGGTGGTCGAAAGCCGAATTGAACATCCGGATGATATCGGCCGATTCATTGCTGACGATGGTGTCTTGCTTCTTGTCCCAGATCACCGGTACCGTGACCCTGCCGCTGTAGTCGGGCTTGGCCGCGGTATAAACTTGGTGCATGAATTGCGCGCCGTGAATCGGGTCGGGCACGACTTTGTAGCCGTCGCGAAAAGTCCAACCGTGTTCGCGCATGATCGGGTTCACAATTGAAACGCTGATCATATCTTCGAGCTTTTTCAGCTTGCGCAACACCAGCGTGCGATGCGCCCACGGGCAGGCATAGGCGACATAGAGGTGATAGCGGCCCGGCTCGGCCTTGAAGCCGCCGACGCCGTCCGGGCCGGCGCTACCGTCGGCCGTAATCCAGTTGCGGAAAGCGGCCGCCGAGCGCTCGAAACGCCCGCCGGTTGAATCCGTGTCGTACCACTGATCCTGCCACTGGCCGTCGACCAACAGTCCCATGTCATTGACTCCGTTGTCCAGGTGATCGTTGCAAGTGTAACAATCCAGACACGACAAGCTTTCTTTAGTGCAACGATCAGTGGTCGGCGATCAACGCCTGCATGGACTGTTCGATCCGCGCGGCATAGCTGCCGCCGAATAAATTGGCGTGGTTGAGCAGATGATAGAGCTGGTAAAAACCGCGCCGCTGCTGCCAGCCCTGGGGCAGGGGCCAGGCTTGCTGGTAAGCGCTGAAAAACGCCTCGGCATAGCCACCGAACAGATCGGCCATGGCCAGGTCGCATTCGCGGTCGCCGTAGTGAACGGCTGGATCGTAAATCACGGGGGTGTCGTCGCGCAGGGCGGCCGCGTTTCCGGCCCATAGATCGCCGTGCAGCAGGGACGCAGCGGGCTCATGTTCGGCGCTGAGCCGGCGCCAGGCAGCCAACACCGGTTCAACCAGCCGGTCAATTGCCGGCGCCGCGTGGAGCAGGCGATCGATCTGCGGTGCCAGCCGCTGACGGTAGAAAAACTCGCCCCAGTCCGACGCTGTCGCATTGGACTGCGGCATCGGGCCCAGATAGTTGTCGCGATGCCAGCCAAACGCCTCGCCTTGGTGGCGATGCAAACCAGCAAGCTGGCCGCCCAGGCGGCGGTCGATCGATCGGCTGCGCGGCTTCAGGCGCAGTGCCTCCAGCGCCAGCCAGCTGCCCGCTTCGGCCTCGAAGAGCCCCTGTCCGAGCACTTCGGGAACGCGCACGCAGGCGGCGCTTGCCAGCGCCTCAAGCCCGTCGGCTTCGGCCGCCAGCAGGTCGGCCCGATCGCTGGATTCGATCTTGACAAAGACCGAGCCGGTGCCGGCCTGCAGCAGGTAGGTCTGGCTGGTATCGCCGCCACCGACCGGATGAAAGCCAACCCCGTCCTCGCCCAGGCCGAGACGGCCAGCGACTTCGGCAGCCTGTTCCAGCGTTAGCGGCATCCCGCGATCATCCCGGCTGCGGCGCTTACTTGCCGATACAGAAACTGGAAAAAATGCGCCCGAGCAGCGCGTCTGCGCTGATCTTGCCGGTGATCTCGCCCAGCGCCTCGGCGGCTGCGCGCAAATCCTCGGCCAGCAGTTCTCCCGACGCGCTCGCTGAGAGTTCGGCGCGACCGTGGTCGACCAGCTCGAGCGCGCGCTTGAGCTGGTCGACGTGGCGCTGGCGCGCGGAGAACTCGCTGCCGGCCGAATCCTTGAGGCCGAGTTCTCGGATCACCAGCGCTTCGAGCAGCGCCAGGCCCTCGCCGGTGGCCGCCGACAGCCAGACCGAGCGCTGGTGCTCGCGCGGCGGCTGGCCTGCCAGATCGATCTTGTTGTGGATGCGGATCAGCGGCACCTCGGGCGGCAGACCCGGCGGCGGCTGAGCTTCGGGCAGGCTGCTGTCGACCACCCAGAAGACCAGGTCGGCGGCACCCATTTCGCGTCGGGCGCGGCGCACGCCTTCGGCCTCGATGGTGTCGCGGGTCTCGCGCAGGCCGGCGGTGTCGGCCAGGGTGATGCTCAACCCCGCGATCGAAACGGTTTCGCGCAGCACATCGCGCGTGGTGCCCGGAGTGGCGGTAACAATGGCCGAGTCGCGGCGGCTCAGCGCGTTGAGCAAGCTGGACTTGCCCGCGTTGGGCGGGCCGATGATGGCAATGTGGATGCCGTCATTGAGCAGGCGCCCCCCATCGGCGCGCTCAAGCAGTTCAGCCAGTTGCTCGCGCAGGGCCTCGACCCGCGACAGCACGTCCCCTTCGTCGAGAAAATCGACGTCCTCGTCGGGAAAATCCAGCGCCGCTTCGATCCAGACCCGCAGCTCGGTCAGTGCTTCGGCCAGCCCGTCCACGCGCCGAGAGAACTCTCCTTCCAGGCTGCGGCGCGCGGCCCGCGCGGCCTTTTCGGTGCTGGCCGCGATCAGGTCGGCGACCGCTTCGGCCTGGGCCAGGTCCATGCGCTCGTTCAGGAACGCGCGCTGGGAAAACTCGCCCGGGCCGGCGCGACGTGCGCCGCTGGCCACGCAGGCGGCGATCAAAAGCTCCAGCACCACCGGCGAGCCGTGCGCGTGGAGCTCGACCACGTCTTCGCCGGTAAAAGAACACGGGCCGGGAAACGCCAGGACCAGCCCCTCGTCGAGGGCCTGACCGCCAGGATCGCGAAACTTGCGCAGCGCTGCCTGGCGCGGGGCCGGCAGCGGCCCGCTGATGCGTTGTGCAACCGAAAACGCGTCGGGACCGGAAAGCCGGATCATGCCGACCCCGCCGCGGCCGGGCGGGGTGGCGACAGCACAGATGGTGTCAGCCTTCGCGCTCAAGCCGCTTGAGGATGTACCACTGCTGGGCCAGCGAGACACCGGCGTTGGTCGCCCAGTACAACACCAGTCCGGCCGGGAACAGGGCGAACATGAAGGCAAAGACCACCGGCAGCCACATCATGATCTTGCGCTGGGTCGGGTCCATGCCGGCGGTTGGCATCAGGCGCTGGGTAATGATCATGAACGCGCCGTTGAGCACCGGCAGGATGAAGTAGGGATCCGGACGACTCAGGTCGGGCACCCACAAGAAAGACGTCTGGCGCAGCTCGACTGACTCCAGCAAGACCCAGTACAGCGAGATGAAGATCGGGATCTGGACCAGGATCGGCAGACAGCCGCCCAGGGG
>JBMCIV010000168.1:0-4430 GCA_048616735.1 Wenzhouxiangella sp.
GCAGCAGTCCCACGCCCAGCAGGACGATGGTGGCCATCAGGGTGGCAACGTTGAGACCCAGCCACGGGGTCAGTGCCCCGGGATCCTCGGCGTGGGCCAACGCCTTGCGGCCGACCACGAAAGCGGCCGGCGCGGCGAGCAGAATCAATAGCGTCGTCACGGGCAATACCCCGGCCAGCACGCCGGTCACGGGGGCCAGGTAGGCCAGCATCAGCACGATCACGAACAGGCGCGCCGAGGCCTGCCGACCGAGCAGGATGGGCACGTGCAGGCGGCCGTGGCTGCGATCGGGCTCGAGGTCGGGGAACTGGTTGATCAGGAGCAGGCCACTGACCAGCAGCATGGGCGTCATCGAGGCCCAGAGAATGGCAACGCTGTACTCACCGGTCACGGCGTAATAGCTGCCTGCCACCATGATGGGGCCAAACCCCAGGCCAGGCGCGAGCAGACACAGGATGGGCCGGCGGGTAATCCAGGCGGTGTAGGCCAGGACCAGGAGCAGCCCCACCACGCCCGGGACCAGCAGTCCAGGGCCGGCCTGGGCCATCAGGTACAGCCCGATCAGGGCGCTGGCGCCCAAACCGACCAGTCCGCTGGCGAGCACCGCACTGGCCGCCGCCGGCACCGAAGGCAAGGCCCCGCTGCCGCCGCTGAAGGGTGTGCGCTGGGTCGCCAGGTCCAGGCCGGAACGAAAATCGTCCCATTCGTTGATCAGGTTGACCGCCGCGTGGGCGAGCAGCCCGGCGACGATAATCAGCGTCGCGGTGAGAGCATCCGGCGTTTGGCCTGTCGCGTGCGCGGCGGCCAGCGCCGGAAAGATGCACACCGGCGTCAGGATCAGAAAATTGGGTCGCGACGAGCGCGCGACGGCAGCTGAAACACTCATTGCTTGAATAATAGCCGACTTCGCTTCAGCGCCGGATCACGGTTTCATGACCGCCGCTGGCCGGCCATGAGGGCAGCCGCTGACCCACTAGCGGAATCGATACCGCAGCATGGCCCGAAACACGTGGACCGTGCGATCCGGCGACACCTTGCCGAGGCTGATGTAGTTGGGCAGCGTGGTGGGTCCGACGCCATCGCGGTAGAAATCATCTTCGCGCGCCCGCGCCAGCATGTAGCCCAGCGCCAGGCTCAGGCGCTCGCCCAGTTCGCGTTCAATATCGGCTTCGAGCAGATAGCGTCGCGTTTGCAGTTCCGGGAAGGGCGGCGCGTCGCCGCGCTTTTCGATCTGGATTTCGCCGTCGGCGCGCGCATAGGTCAGGCGCAGGCCGGCGTTCATCCAGCGACCGGGGAGTTCGGCAAAGTCCAGCGCAAGGCCGGCAGTGAGGAACTCATCGTCCGTGGTCGCGCGCCAGGGCGCGCCGATGATGTTGTCCGCGCCCAGGATTTCGGCGTCCAGCAGCTCGCGGGCAACGAATCCGCTGGCGGTGATGGCGCGGCCGAAACGGGCCGACAGGTCCAGACCGAACTGCTGGCTGTCGGCCTCGCTCAGGCCGATCATGGTGTCGTCGTAGCGCTCTTCGGCCAGTTCCACGAACGCACCCGCGGTCCAGCGCTCGTTGATCACCAGGTCGCCGGCCAGCCGGAACAGGTCGCGCTCTTTTTCGGCGAAGTGATAGCGGCGCAGCGCGGGGTTTTCAAACGGGTTGAGCAGGGCTGGATCCAGATCGTTGCTGCGCGACTCGCGCGCGATCCGGGCGCGCAGCGTCAGACGCTCGTCGGGGTTGGCGCGCGCGCCCAGGCTGAAGGCGTTGGTCGTGGTTTCGCCGACTTCCTGGAAATCGCGATCGGTGGCCTCGCGGCTGGCGCTGGCGGTAAGGATCAGCTCGCGGCGGACGCGATAGTCCAGCCCGGCTTCGGCGCTGCGGCGCTCGTAGCTGTAGGGCTGATTGGCAAAGGGACCGGCCACGAAGGTGTCGGTCACGGCGGCGGTATACAGGTTCTGGTTGCTTGCATTGTCGCGGTCGTCGTAGCGCACCACCAGCCGACCGCGCAGGCGATCGGAAAAATGCCCGTTGACGCGGAAATTGGCGATCCGGGTATCGACTTCCCCATCCAGGCTGGTTACCGGCAAAGCCGGCACGGCGAGGCTGTCGTTGAGCGTCGGGGCCAGGAAGGCCTCGTCCTGGGTCGCGCGCCCGAACGCCACCTGGCCGGCAACGTTCCACGCCCGCGACGGCCGCCACGATCCGCTGAGGACGAACTGGTGAAACTCGTTGTCCGGCGCCAGGCTCAGCTCGCCGCGGTCGCCGCCATTAAACGCGGGAAAGGGGTTGTCCCAGCGAACGGCGTTGTCGTTGGACTCAAACAGCGAGACCTGGTAGGCGCCCTCGAGCTGCCAGTCGTCGCGGACATAGCCCACGGCGGCCTCGACCAGGGTTGTTTCCTCCTCCAGCGGCGCCACCAGCTCGGTGCCGGTAAACAGGAAGCTCGCGCCCTTGACGAAGTTGCCCTCGCGCCGGGTGTGCTGGAAGTCGACCCGCGAGCGCCACGGCGAGGGGCGGGTCAGCGCCGCGCCGAGCTGGATCGTCTCGCGCTGGTGACCGATGCGAATGTCGCGCAGATTGGGTTCAAGCAAGGCCATGTCGCTGGTGTTGCCGGTGACCCAGCCGGCCGGGAGGGTCTGATCGGACGTCCCGGCGCCGTTGTAGAAGGTGCGCGCATCGTCCGACCAGATCCAGGGGATTTCCTTCCAGTCCAGGGCCAGGCGGTAACCCCCCTGGCGACCGCCTTCCAGCGCGAGGTGACGGCTGTCGAGGCCGAGGCGGTCCCCGTAGGCCAGGAAGTAACGCCCATCCGCGCCGCGATACCAAAGATCGCCCTCCAGCGCGACGAAAGCGCCCTCTTCCTCGAGGCCGCCGAAATTGCCGAAATCGGGGTTGTCGTCGGACACGTAGCCTGGCCCGGCTGCGACGTCGCCGTTGAGGCCGTCGCTGAACGGGCACAGTTCGCACACCCATTCGCTCGTGTCGGGTTTGGCTGCCGTTTCGGCCAGCGCGAGCTGGCCAGCCGCTAGCAGCAGCAGCATCATTATCAGCGTCAGTCTCTTTTGCATGCTCATTCTCCCGGCCTAGCGCGCCAGCGCCCGACCCGAGGGATGGTTGGAACCATGCACCTGGGTATGGCAGTTCATGCAGCTGTCCATCAGCAGCAGATTCGACGGATTGTTGTCGGGCAGGCCGTCGGCCGTGATGCCGATGCCGACGTGGCTCTCGCGGCCGTGGCAGGACTGGCACAGCAGCGGTGCGCGTCGGGTCAGCATGCCGGGGTGGTTGGAGCCGTGCGGCTGATGGCAGTTGGTGCAGTCTTCGGCCACCGGCGCATGCTCCCACAGGTGCGGGCCGCGCTTGTCGGCGTGGCAGGTATAGCAGTTCTGGTTGACGTTGAGGTCGGTCAGCATGGCCTCGTTGAGCGAGCCGTGCGGAGCGTGACAATCGGCGCAGGCCATTTCGCCGTGGCGCATGGGGTGGGCGTAGGCGTGCTGGGCCTGGGACCGCTGGCTGATATGGCAGTCCATGCACACCGCATTCTGGCTGGTCGCCAGGCTCATCGGGTCACGCCGCTCGTGCGAGTTGTGGCAGTCGGCACAGCCAACCTCGAAGCGCTGGTGCTCGCTGCCGTCCCAGAAGCGGTGGCCCTGGTCCAGGTGACAGCTCGTGCACATGTCGTTTTGCCGGTCCACCGTCCAGAACGCGTTGGGTCCATAGGCGGGCATGGGCGGGCGATCGCGACCGGCCACGATCGGGCCGACGTGGTCGCCGCCGGGGCCGTGGCAGGCTTCGCACTGCAGCTGACCTTCGCCAAACGGCGAGCGCTCGTCGGCGCGAACCGCGTGCGGCCCCTCAAACAACTCCATCAAGTGAGCCTGCTCGGCACCGGAGTGGCACCACAGGCACTGCTGGGCGCCGTAGCTGGAATACTCGAGGCTCTCTTCTTCGGCCGACTGCGCCCAGGCCGATGCCGACATCAGCGCGATCGCGAAGGCGAATCCAAGAATTCTGTTGCTAGCAATCACTCCCCGTCTCCCGTCTGTCCGGCTGGTGCCGGAAAGTTTCCGGCCCGCCGCGCCATGAGCGCCGGCGGGCCGGTCTTCCTCTCCGAGGCGGGCGCGAAAGCTCGCACCCGCATACTCCATGACTACTTCAGACCATGGGCCACGTCGACGTCGGCAAACGCACCCTGACCGTGACAGAACACGCAGTTCTCAGGTCCGGCGTTGTTGATCCGCTCCTGGGTATCCGGATCGCCAAACGGGTCGGGGTTATCCAGGAAGGAGTTGCCGAAGGAAATGCCGCTCTCAGCGCGCACGGACATGTGCTCGACCGCGATCTCAGAATCGTGGCAGGCGACACAGGCTGCAGCTTGCGGGCTGAACTTATTGTCGTCGTTCCAGTTGGTGGCCGCCTCCTCGCTCGGAGCATAGTCGC
>JBMCIV010000169.1:0-4391 GCA_048616735.1 Wenzhouxiangella sp.
GCGCACGCTCGGCCCGCCCGGCGCCCGCCTGGCCGCGCACGAGGGCCTGGACGCGCATCGGCTGGCGATTACCATGCGCCTGGACGCGCTGGACAAAGCGGGCTCGGCATGAACCCGGCGGCCCTGGCGCGCGCGGAGATCCGCGCCCTCAAGCCTTACGCGTCGGCGCGCGCGCTGGCCGACAGCGCCGGCGTGCTGCTCAACGCCAACGAAAATCCCTGGCCGCCGGCCGGCGACGGTGGCCTGAACCTCAACCGCTACCCCGACCCGCAGCCGGCCGCGCTCAAGGCCCGCCTGGCCGCGGTCTACGGCGTCGATGAAAGCCGGCTGCTGATCACCCGCGGCAGCGACGAGGGCATCGATCTGCTGGTGCGGACCTTCTGCCGCGCCGGCAGCGATCGCGTTCTGGTCTGTCCGCCGTGTTTCGGCATGTACGCCTTGAGCGCCCGGGTCCAAGATGCCGAAGTCATCGAGGCCCCTTTGATCGAGCTTGACGGGGCCTGGCGGCTCGATGGGCAGGCCGTCGAGCAGGCCCCGCCGTGCCGATTGTACTTTTTGTGCTCGCCGAACAATCCCACCGGCAACCGGATCGAAGCCGAGGTGGTCCTGGGCCTGGCGCGTCGGGTCGCCGATCACGGCCTAGTGGTGATCGACGAGGCCTACATCGAGTTCTGCCAGACCCCCTCGCTGGCCGACCAGGTCGCCGGGCAGCCCAATCTCGTGGTCCTGCGCACCCTGTCCAAGGCCTACGCCCTGGCCGGCTGCCGGCTCGGGGCGGTGATCGCCGATGCCGAGGTCATCGACCTGCTGCGCCGGATCATCGCGCCCTATCCGCTGCCGACGCCCTCGGTTGCCGCTGCCATGGCGGCCCTGACGCCCGCCGCGCTGGCGCGTCAGCAGGCCCAGCTGGCCGCGCTGGAGCGGCTGAAAGCCGAGCTTGTGGCGCAGCTGGAGCGCCATCCCGGCATCCTCCAGGTTTGGCCCGGCGAGGCCAATTTCGTTCTGGTGCGGGTCGAAGATGCACAGAGGCTGGTCGGCGACGCCTTCGCCGCCGGGATTCGCCTGCGCGATCAGTCGGCCCAGCCGGGCCTGGCCCACTGCGTCCGCATCACCGTGGGCAGCGAGCAAGAAATGCAGACCCTGGCCGATTACCTGAGACAATGGCAGCCATGAGCCACCGCAAGATTCTCTTTATTGACCGCGACGGCTGCCTGATCGAGGAGCCGGCCGACGAACAGGTGGATTCGTTCGAAAAATTCCGGCTCATGCCCGGCGTGATCCCGGCCCTGGTCGCGCTCCGTCAGGCCGGGTTTCGCTTCGTCATGGTGAGCAACCAGGACGGCCTGGGCAGCGATGCCTTTCCGCAGCACGATTTTGACGGCCCGCAGCGGCTGCTGCTGCAGATCCTGTCCTCGCAGGGCATCGAATTCGACGCCGTCCACATCGACCCCAGCCTGCCCGAGGAGCACTCGCCCAAGCGCAAGCCTGGCGTGGGCATGCTGCTGGACTACCTGCGCGACCCGGACCTGGACCGCACCCAATCGGCCGTCATCGGCGACCGCGAAACCGACCTCGAGCTGGCCGCCAACATGGGTCTGCGCGGCTTTCGGGTCGGCCCGGAAGGGCACAGCTGGGCCCGCATCGCGCAGGCCATCCTGGCCACGCCGAGAACCGGCCGGGTCGAGCGGCGGACCGCCGAAACCGGGATCAGGGTGGCGGTCGATCTGGATGCACCCAAACCCGTGGCCATCCAGACCGGGATCGGCTTTTTTGACCACATGCTCGAGCAGATCGCCGCCCACGGCGGTTTCAGCCTGGAGCTGGCCTGCACCGGTGACCTGCACGTCGACGAGCACCACACCGTCGAGGACTGCGCCCTGGCCCTGGGTTCGGCGCTCGACCAGGCATTGGGCGATCGCGCCGGCATCGGCCGCTATGGCTTCGTCCTGCCGATGGACGAATCGCTGGCCCGGGTCGCGGTCGATCTGTCCGGCCGCCCGGCCTTTGTCCTGCACGGTGAGTTCCCGCGCGAGTCGGTCGGCGACCTGCACACCGAGATGGTCAGCCATTTCTTTGCCTCGCTGGCCCAGACCCTGCGCTGCGCCATCCACATCGAGCTTTCCGGTGAAAACACCCACCACATGGTCGAGGCCTGTTTCAAAGGGGTCGGGCGCGCGCTGCGCCCGGCGCTCGCGCGCGGTCCCGCCGCCGGGGTCCCGTCGACCAAGGGCGTGCTGTAGTGACGCCGGGCCTGCCATGACCATCGCGGTCATCCATTCCGGCGGGGCCAACCTGGGTTCGGTGATCCACGCCCTCAATCGCCTGGGCGCAGAGAGCGTGCTGACCCGCGAGGCGGCCGAAATCCGGGCTGCCTCCAAAGTGATTCTGCCGGGCGTGGGGGCGGCGGCCTGGGCCATGAGCGCGCTGCGCGAGGCCGGGCTGGTCGAGGTCATCCGCGGCCTGACCCAGCCGGTGCTCGGTATCTGCCTGGGCCTGCAGCTGATGTTCGAGCGCTCCGAGGAAGGCGAGGCCGACTGCCTGGGGTTAATCCCCGGGCGCGTGTCCAGGCTGGACGTGGATCCGGGACTGCGCCTGCCTCACATGGGCTGGAACCAGCTAGCCTGGAGCGATGCCGACGACCCGCTGGCCCGCGGCCTGGCCGGGGACGAATGGTTTTACTTCGTCCACAGCTTTGCCGCGCCGGTCCGGCATGCCGTGGCCACCAGCGCCCACGGCCAGCGCTTTGCCGCCGTCGTGCGCAACGGCAATTTCGCCGCCTGCCAGTTCCACCCGGAGAAATCCGCCGGCGCCGGTGCTCGGCTGCTGGCCAACTTTCTTGCCCAGTAATTTCTTGCCCAGTACTAAGGAGCCTGACCACGATGCCCACGCGCTGTTTCTCTCGCCCGCCGCCGCCGATCGCCTCATGCAGCTGATCCCCGCCATCGACCTCAGAGGCGGTCGCGTGGTCCGCCTGGCGCAGGGCGATTACGATCGCGAAACGCGCTACGACAACGACCCCGTGGCACTGGCCGCGACCTACCAGGAAGCCGGCGCCGACCTGATCCATATCGTTGACTTGGACAGCGCCCGCCACGGCGGCGACGCCAACCTGGCCACCATTGGGCGCATCTGCAGCGAGCTTACGATCGACGTGCAGACCGGTGGCGGGGTGCGCTCGCGCGCCGACCTCGACGCGCGCCTGGAAGCCGGCGCCCTGCGCGTGGTCATCGGCAGCCTGTGCGTGCGCGAGCCCGACCGGGTCGCCGGATGGCTGGACGAACTCGGCCCGGAGTGCATCGTCGCGGGACTGGACGTTACCCCGGACTCGGACGGTGGCTGGCTGCCGAAGGCGGCCGGCTGGACCGAATCCGGAGAGCTCGAGCTATTCGCCCTGCTCGAGCGTCTTCGCCAGGCCGGGCTGCGCCACCTGCTGTGCACCGACATCGAGCGCGACGGCATGTTCACCGGCCCCAGCGTGGAACTCTACCAGGCGCTGGTCAGCCGCTTTGCCGGCCTTCGCACCCAGGCCTCGGGCGGGATTGCCGCAGAGTCGGATCTGCAGGCCGCCGCCGCCACCGGCGTGGCCGGCTGCATCGTCGGCCGGGCGCTGCTGGAGGGGCGGGTGCCCATGACGGCGATTCGACGATGGTCGCGGTAAGGCTGATTCCCTGCCTGGACGTGCGCGACGGGCGCGTGGTCAAGGGCGTGCGCTTTCGCAACCACCGCGAGATGGGCGATATCGTCGAGCTGGCCGAACGCTATCGCAACGAGGGCGCCGACGAGCTGGTGTTCTACGACATCACCGCCTCGCCCCAGCGCCGCAGCGTGGACGTCGCCTGGGTCGAAAAAGTGGCCGCGGCGATCGACATCCCGTTTTGCGTGGCCGGGGGCATCCGCGACGTGGCCACTGCGCGCGCGGTCCTGCACGCCGGTGCCGACAAGGTCTCGGTCAACTCTCCGGCGCTGGAGCGCCCGGTCCTGATTTCCGAGCTGGCCGAGGCTTTCGGCTCACAGTGCGTGGTCATCGGCGTGGACTCGATCCGGGAGGGCGCGACCCTGCGCGTGCGTCAGTACACCGGTGATCCGGACAACATGGTCGACCCCAGAAGAGATACCGAGCACTGGGTCGAGGAAGTCCAGCGCCTGGGCGCCGGCGAAATCGTGCTCAACTGCATGGATGCCGACGGCGTGCGGACCGGCTACGACATCGATCAGCTCAAGCACATCCGCTCGCTTTGCCGGGTGCCGCTGATCGCCTCCGGCGGCGCCGGCCGGGAATCGCATTTTCTCGACGTGTTCAGGCAGGCTGACGTCGACGGCGCGCTGGCCGCGACGGTGTTCCATTCCGGGCAGATCGCAATTCCGGACCTCAAGCGCTGGCTGGCCGGTCG
>JBMCIV010000170.1:0-4372 GCA_048616735.1 Wenzhouxiangella sp.
GCCGTCTGCGGCGGCGGGGCGTCCACCACCACCCGATCTGGCAGGTTGGTGGAAGTTTTTTTGGGCGGGCATTGTGGGGTGGTCGGTGTTCGCCGTTCTGGCGGCGTGGTGAAGGGTTTGCCGAGAGGCCGACTGCGGGGCGTGGGCTTGCGCATCGAAGTGACGGGAGATCCCGGCGCTGCGCTGCGCTCCGGCCGGGATGACAGGCTCGCTGGCGTGAATCACTTCGCCGAAGACACCCGTCCTTGTCATCCCGGACTTGATCCGGGACCTGAACTTCCATCAGCCTCAACACCGAGCGAGATCTCGCCGCTGCGATGAGATCCCGGCGCTGCGCTACGCTCCGGCCGGGATGACAGGCTGGTCGGCATGGATCACCGCGCCGAAGACACCCCCCCCTTGTCATCCCGGACCCCGATCCGGGATCTGAACCCGCACCCAACCCGCCAGCACCGAGCGCGGGATGCTGTTCCGAACCGGAGGGCGCGGAATCCAGCACGACCTCACCGCATGCCCAGCCAGGCAGCCCAGCCATCAGCGCGCAGCCTGCCAAAACGCTCGCCAGCGCGATTCGCCCGGCACCCAGGCGCCACCCGCGCGAGCCAAACCACCAACCGCGTTCGCCCGGAGAGCCGTAACAGGATCACGTGCTCGGTGCCCCGGCACCAAAACCTCCCAGCACCGAGCGCGGGATGCTGTTCCGAACCGGAGGGCGCGGAATCCAGCACGACCTCACCGCATGCCCAGCCAGGCAGCCCAGCCATCAGCGCGCAGCCTGCCAAAACGCTCGCCAGCGCGATTCGCCCGGCACCCAGGCGCCACCCGCGCGAGCCAAACCGCCCACCGCGTTCGCCCGCAGCGCCGGAACAGGATCACGTGCTCGGGGCCTGCCACCATCCCAAACCCAACCACCAATCACCAACCGCCCGAGCCCGCAGCGCCGGAACAGGATCCCGCGCTCGGGGCCTGCCACCAAGCCGAACCACCCACCGCGTTCGCCCGCAGCGCCGGAACAGGAGCACGGGCTCGCGGCCCGCCACCACCCAGGCCGACAGGCCGAGCGCGCCGGCGTCCAACCGTCCCGGTCCGACGCGCTACAATCGCAGGTCTTGTCCAGCTGTCCGCCGCCATGACCTTTCGCGTCCCCAACACCCTGGCCCTGCTGTTTTTCCTGATGGTGGCCGCGCTGATCGCGACCTGGGTGATCCCGCAGGGGGCCTTTGATACCGAACGCAACGCCCAGGGACGGGAAATGGTGGTTCCGGGCTCGTTCGAAGTCGCCGAACAGCGCGAGTTGATCAGCCCGCTGGAGTTGTTCACGGCCGTGCCGCGGGCGTTCGCGTCGGCCAGCGATATCATCTTTTTTCTGTTCATCATCGGCGGCGTGCTGGC
The DNA here is from genome assembly GCA_048616735.1 of Wenzhouxiangella sp. Classification (GTDB taxonomy): domain Bacteria; phylum Pseudomonadota; class Gammaproteobacteria; order Xanthomonadales; family Wenzhouxiangellaceae; genus Wenzhouxiangella. Next base: position 1,393 of record JBMCIV010000170.1, read on the forward strand.
CGTGATTCGCGCGACCGGCACCATCGACGCCTTGCTCGGCCAGCTGCTGGCGCGGTTCGGCACCCGGCCGGCGCTGCTCATTACTGCTGTGATTTTCGTGTTTGCCCTGGCCTCCAGCGCGATCGGCTCGTCGGGTGAGTACATCCCCTTCGTGCTTATTCTGGTTGCGCTGTGCCGGGCCATGCGCATGGACCCGATGACCGCGGTGGCCATGATCGTATGCGGTTACGGCGTCGGCTACGGGGTGGCGGCGTTCAATCCCTACACCGTGGTGGTGGCCCAGGGCGTGGCCGAGCTGCCGACCTATTCCGGCTGGCCGGTGCGCCTGGCGCTGCTGGTGCCGTTCGTGCTGATCGCGGTCCATCACGTCTGGACGTATGCCGAGCGCGTGCGCCGCGATCCGGGCGCCAGCCTGGTCTTGGACGACGGCCCGGCCGCGCCGATGGCGCCGCCCGGGGATTACCCGGCCATGCGCGGCGGCCACGTGGCCATAGTTATCGGTTTTTTTCTTGCCCTGGGCACGGCCGTGTGGGGAATCGCCACGCGCGGCTGGTACTTGAACGAGCTTGGCGCGGCGTTCCTGATCCTGGGGCTGGTCGCGGCCTTGATCGGCGGGCTAGGCCCCAGCCTGACGGCCGAGAAATTCATCCAGGGTGCGCGTGAACTGACCGAGACCGCGCTGCTGGTGGGCGTGGCGCGCGGGATTGCGCTGATCATGGAAGACGGCCAGATCCTGCATACCATCGTTCACTATCTGTCGCTGCCGCTGTCGCTGGTGGGCGCCGAGCTGTCGGCGGTGGGCATGCTGGCGATTCAGGCGCTGCTGAATTTCTTCATTCCCTCAGGTTCCGGCCAGGCTTTCGTGACCATGCCGCTGATGGCGCCGCTGGGCGACCTGGTCGGGGTTTCGCGCCAGGTCTCGGTGCTGGCCTACCAGCTTGGCGATGGCCTGACCAACATGATCATTCCGACCAACGCCATCCTGATGGGGATTCTGGGCATGGCGGGGATTTCTTACGCCAAATGGCTGAAGTTTGCCTGGCCGCTGATGCTCAAGCTGTTCGCCTTCGCGGCCCTGACGCTGATCGGCGCGGTCTGGCTGGGTTTTCAATGACATGGAACAACAAAGTGACACCAATATGAGCGAGAGTGAAGCCGAGCACTGGACGGTGCTGATCACCGGCGGCGGTGCCGGGTTGGGTGCGGCCATGGCGCGGCGTTTTGCCGCGGCCGGATGGACGCCGATCATCGCCGACCTTGACGAGGACCGCGCCCGGGCCGTGGCCGAGGAGATCGGTGGCGATGCCCTGGCGCTTGCCATGGACGTGACTTCCGAGGACGACTGGGCGCGCGTGGCCGAGACCATCAAGAGCCGCTTCGGCGCGCTGGACGTGCTGATCAACAACGCCGGCGTGGCCGTGGGCGGTACGCTGGAGGAAACCTCGCTCGAGGACTGGCGCTGGGTGCTCGAGATCGACCTGGTGGGGGTGGTGATCGGCTGCAAGACCTTCGCCCCGCTGATGCGCGAACGCGGCGCCGGTCACATCATCAACGTCGCCTCGTTCGCCGGCTTTGCCGCCGCACCCGGCATCAACGCCTACGGCACCGCCAAGGCCGGGGTGATCGCGATGTCGGAGATGCTTCGGGCGGAACTGGCCGACAGCGGGGTCGAGGTCTCGGTGCTGTGTCCGGCTTTCGTCAGGACCCGCCTGACCGAGACCATGCGCGCTCCGGACGAGGGCTATCAGCGCCGGGTCGAGCGCTGGATGGACAAGTCCGGCGTGTCGGCCGAGGACGTGGCCGAGGTGGTCCTGGGCGCGGTCGAGAAGCCGCGCTTCATGCTGCTGACCCACGGCAACACGCGCTGGCTGCACCGGATGCGACGCTGGCTGCCGGAGACCTATTTCGGGCTGGTGGTGCGCGGCGCGCGCAAGGCGGCCGGCCGATCGGGCAAGTAAGCCGCGCGCGCTGGCCGGCTACCACCACAGCGAAATCGCGATCGATCCGTAATCCTGGCCGCTGATCTGGCCTTCGAACTCGCGGCTGCGCCAGACGTGGGTGTAGGCGAGGCGAAAACGGTCGTGGCTGTACTGGAAGCCGGCAAAAAGCTCGTTGACCCAGCGGCGGACCTCGACGCCGTCACGGCCGCCAAAGGTGTTGCCTTCGATGAACAGGTCACGGCCCACCGCTCTTGCCTCGGTCCCGACGAAGAAATACCAGCTTCGATCCTGGCCGGGCTGAAAGTAGCCCGAGCCCGACACGGCGGGCGTGATGCGCGGCGGGCCATAGTCGTTGGCCAGGTTATAGCCGATTCGGGCAAAAAGGCCGCCGGCGACATTGGTGTAAGCGTTGCCCAGGGTCACGCCACCGAAGCCGGTGAGGTCGACGCCAACGCGGTCTTCGCGCCGTCCGTCAAGCAGTCGCCGAATACGGTCATAGCCCAGCAGCAGCGTCGGTTCGTTGCGCAGCTGGGTGTCCCAGCCGACCGGCTCGGGCGCGTCCATGACATCGTGCACGCCTTTCTGGATCTGTTCCCCCAGCGCCGCCGGCCCGACCACGCCCAGCCCGACGCGCACGCGGTCGGCTCCGCGCGGCTGCAGAGTGCCGGTTGCAAAGGAGACATTGAGCCAGGCGGCGTAAGGCCGGTCATCGGGCGGGAACTCCGGATTCTCGATGTCGGCCGGGGTAAAAATGTTGTGGTTGACCGAGAAGGCGTAGGGCAGGGCGTTGGCTTCGGAGAATCCGGGGAAGCGCCGCGCCACCGAGGCCAGCCAGTCGGGCGCTGAGCGCGCCTCGGCGATGCGCTGGAAGCGGATGCCGCTGGTGTAGTAACGGTCCTGACCGGCAACCAGATCGTTCTCGTACTCGATCAGCCAGAGCGTGGGCTCGGCTTCCTCTTCGGCCGCGCAAGCGCCGGCAGACAAAAAGGCCAGCGCCAGCAGCGCCAGGACCGCATCTCGGAGCGCGATCGATTTTTGTG
>JBMCIV010000171.1:0-4364 GCA_048616735.1 Wenzhouxiangella sp.
CGGCCTCGGCGAGGATGAAGTTGGCGTGCTTCTCGGAGACCGAAGCCCCGCCGACGCGGGAGCCCTTCATGCCGGCCTTGTCGATCAGCGCCCCGGCCGACATGCCGCGCGGGTTCTTGAAGATGCACCCGGCGTTGCGGTGGCCCAGCGGCTGGGAATTCTTCTTGTAGAACCAGATCTCCTTGACCTGCCGCAGGATGCGGTGCGGGTCTTCCTCGGCCACGCGGAAGGCCGCCGCGACCAGGTCCGGGGTCATGGCCGGATTGACGAAATACAGCATGGGGATGAAGATCGGTCCCAGCAGCATCCATTTCGAGGTCAGGCCGCCGATGAAGATGTTGATCACGGCTGTGGTCAGGACGAAGCCGACCAGCAGCAGTACCGGGAACTGCTGCAGCCCCAGGGCCACCAGGCTCTGCGCCCCCAGGTAGGTTATCCACGACCCCAGTCCGCTGTAGCTGAGCAGGCCCAGGAAGTTGTAGCTGAAAAAGGTCAGCACCAGGATGTAGCCCATGGTGTTCATCTGCTTGACCATGGCACGGACCACGTCCATCACCGAACGGAACGTGCCGGCGGCCACGCCGTAGAACACGCCGACCACGACAAAAAACAGCGAGATCAGCAGGATGATGTTGTCCATGTAGGGAGCGACGGTCTGGCCGGCCTCGTTTTCGAACGACGCCAGCGGGCCGAAGATCAGGCCGGCGATCATCAGCGCGGCCGCCAGCACGCCCAGCAGGCTGAAGCGCAGCCCGCGCTGCTCGGCCGCGCCGACCTGGAACTGGCCGGCGTCCAGATCGTCCGGCACGACAAAATCCTGGCCTTCCAGCCTCGGCTCGACAAAACGCCGGGTGACGAAATAGCCGGTGGCGGTCAACAGAAAGGTCGAGGCCAGGATGAACCAGTAGTTCATGGTCGCCGGGCGCAGCGGGCTGCCGTCAGCGGTCGTAAACGGCACCCCCTGGGCATCGGCAAAGACCTCGGCGTTCATGCCGATGATCACGTCGATCGGCGTGCCCGGCATCAGGTTGGCCGAAAACCCGGCCGATACGCCGGCAAAAGCGGCGGCCATGCCGATCAGGGGGTTGCGGCCCAGGCCGGCGTAGAGCAGGCCGGCCAGCGGGATCAGCACCAGGTAGCCGGCGTCGGTGGCGATCGAGCTCATGATGCCGAGAAACAGCAGCAGCATCGGCAGCAAAGATTGCGGAATCCAGGCCCCGGCGCGCTTGATCAGGGCCCCGAACAGGCCCGAATTCTCGGCGATGCCAATGGCCAGCATGACCACCAGGATCACGCCCAGCACGCCATTGCCGAAAGCCAGCCAGTTGCGCAGCAGGGCGTTGTCGAAGATCCAGCGCACGTGCTCGGCCTGCCACATCGGGAGGATCTCGTAGGTCACCGGCTCGCCACCGGCGCCCATGGACTCGAACTGGTGCCCGCCCAAGATGACCGTGGCCAGGAAGGCCAGCGGATAGAACGCCATGAAGATGATGACCGGATCCGGGATCCGGCGACCGGCGCGCTCGACGAAGGCGCCGAAACGCTGACCCAGGCTATGGCTGGTGGACTGGTTCATGAGCAAAGATCACCCGAGGAATCGGCAAGGCGCCGAGTATAAACGTCGGCCGGGCTGTCGGCAGCCGCAAAACGCGCGCTGGGTCAGCGCCCGTGGCGCTCACCCTCGACCAGCACCCAATCGATGAGCTCCTCGAAGTAGTTCTGGATCGCGCGCTCAAAGGCCGGCACCAGCGCATCGAGCTGATCGCCGCCCGCCGGCTCGCTCACCCGAAACGTCCGGCTGGCCGCCACCGCGCCGCTGCGCTGGTCGATCAGCTTCGACTGAATCACCAGCTCCACGGCCATTCCCGAAGCTTGGTCGTCGACCCCTTCGAAGCGCCGCAGCTCGCTGGCCAGGGCGAAGCGCGCGCGCAGGTCGCCGGGCCGGCCGACGGCGGTGAAGCGGCCCGAATCGTCCAGGGCGTGGATGGTCAGCGCCTGGAGCATGTCGGGGGCGTTATCGAGCCAGGCGACGGCCGGATAGGTCTGCAGCCGCGACGACCCGGTGCGGATGAGCATCTGCTCGGAATCGCGCATCCGGTCGGCCTGGGGTCGCCGCACCTGGAGCGACCAGGCGACTTCCGGGCCCTGTGAATGCGGCTGCAGATCGATCTGCGGGGCGACGATGGTCACCGGCACCGAGCGCCCGCCGAGCCCGCACGCCGCCAGGGCCAGCGCGATCAGCAGGGCAGTCCCCAGCCGCAGAACACGGCAAAAATACGAAGGGGGCAGGTTCATTGCGGACGATACTCCTCTGGCTGCTCGCCACCGAGCAGAAAACGGGCGGGATGGCGCTCGAACTGGCTGCCGAGGCGAGAAAAATCGCGCATCAGCCGGCGCAACTCGGTCACCGCCGGTCCAATCTGAGCCAGGGTGTCGTTGCCGAACTCGGCGATGGCCTGCTCGTTTTCGGCCAGCAATCGATCCACGCGCTCGGCCGCCGAAGCAAAACGCGCCAGGCTGGCCTCGAGATCGGCGGCCAGCTGCGGCATCAAGTCGTCGACCCGCTGATCCAGGTTGGCCATGAGCCCGCGCAACTCGGTCAGCGCCTGGCTGAACTCGGCGAGGGTCTCGTTGGCCTGCGCGCTGCCCTGCTCGAGATTGCCGACGATCTTGCTGATCCGGCTGCTCTCATCGGCCATGGCCACGGTAAAGGCGTCGATGTTGTCGAGCGTGTCGGCCACTCGGGCGGCGTTGTCCTCGCTCAAAAACTCCAGCAGACGCAGCATCACCTCGCTGGCCGCGCTGGCGATATCCTCGGACTGCTCGAGCAGGCGCTGCAGGGGCGACTCTTCTGCGACGATGACCGGCGGCTGATCCGAATCCGATCGCAGCGGCGGGGCCTCGGCGCTGCCGCCGCGCAGCTGGATGAACGACACCCCGGTCAGGCCGTTGATGGTCAGTCGAGCGGTGGTGTCCTCGCGCACCGGCGCCGAGGACTCGACCCGGACCAAGGCGATCACCCGGCTGGGCTCGTCCGGGTCCAGGTAGAGGTCGCGCACCTCGCCCACGTTGATCCCGTTGTACTGGACCATGCTGCCCACGGCCAGGCCGGTGACCGCCTGCGAGAAATGAACCTCGAATTCCTGCCAGGCGGCATCCGCCCGGTAATTGGCCGACCACAGGCCCACGGCGACGGCCAGCAGCGCCCCGAGCAAGGTCACGGTACCGATCAGAACGTGATTGGCCTGGGTTTCCATCAGTCGCCTCCGCAGCGTTGGGCGGCCCGGGCGGACCGTGCCCGCGGTCCATGAAAGTAATCCCGGATCCAGTCGTCGTCGAAATTCTCGACTTCAGCGCGCGCGCCCACCGTCAGGATGCGGCGCTTGCCGAGCACGGCGATCCGGTCGCAAATGGCGTACAGCGTATCAAGATCGTGGGTGATGAGGAACACGGTCAGACCCAGCGCCTGCTGCAGGGTCTTGAGCAGTTCGTCGAACGCCGCCGCACCGATCGGATCAAGCCCGGCCGTAGGTTCGTCCAGAAACAGCAGCTCCGGGTCCATCGCCAGGGCCCGCGCCAGCCCGGCCCGCTTGCGCATCCCGCCCGACAGCTCCGAGGGCAGCTTGGCGCCGGTGCCGGAGGCCAGGCCGACCAGACGCAGGCGCAGGCGCGCCAGCTCCCCGCGCAGCTCGGCTGAAAGCTCCGGAAAATGCTCCTTGAGGGGTACCTCGACGTTTTCGAGCACGGTCAGCGAGGAAAACAGCGCGCCGTCCTGAAACAGCACCCCGGTGCGCCGTCTGAGCCTGACCGGATCGCGCCGGCCGGTGACGGTTTCGCCGAGCACTTCCACCGTCCCGGCGCGCGGGGAAAGCAGGCCGAGAATGGCGCGCATCAGCACCGACTTGCCGGTGCCCGAGCCGCCGACCACCCCCAGGATCTCGCCGCGCTGTACGTCCAGGTCCAGGTCTTCGTGAACCACCTGGGTCCCGAACTGGGTCTTGAGTCCGCGCACCCGAATCACCGCCTCGCTCACCAACCCATCTCCATGAAAAACACCGCCGCCAAAGCGTCAATGATAATGACCAGCGAGATGCTCTGAACCACCGCCGAAGTGGTGCGCTCGCCGACCGACTGGGCGGTGCCGGCGACCTTGAAGCCTTCGAGACAACCGACCAGCGCGATCACCAGGGCGAAAATGGGCGCCTTGGACAAGCCGGTCAGGTAGTGACTCAAGGTCGCGGTCTCCTGGACCCGGCTGATGAAGAGATCGCTTGGAATGCCGAGGTGGAAGACCGCCACGGTCATCCCGCCGACCAGGCCGGCCAAGGTGGCGACCACCGACAGCAGCGGCAGCATGATCACCA
>JBMCIV010000172.1:0-4361 GCA_048616735.1 Wenzhouxiangella sp.
TCTGGCCCAGCTCGGCCGGCTTGTGACTTCCTCCCGCCGCGGCGGTGACCGCCCCTGCGATCTTGGCGACCCGCCCGCGCTTGCCGAACTCCTTGATGAAGTAGCCCCGGAGATGATCGTTAATGCGGCCGCCTGGACCGCGGTGGACGCCGCCGAAGACCAGGCCGAGGCGGCCGATCGGCTCAATCGGAGCGTGCCGCAGGCGCTGGCGGCCTGGTGCCTGCAGAACGACGCGCTGCTGGTCCACTATTCGACCGATTACGTCTTTCACGGGCAGCCCGGCCGCGCCTGGACCGAGGGCGATGAGCCCCGTCCGGCATGCGTCTACGGGCGCAGCAAGCGGGCCGGCGAGCAGGCGATCGCGGCGTCCGGGGCGCGCGCGATCATTCTGCGCACGGCCTGGTTGTACAGCGCCTGCCCGGGCAACTTTCTCTCCGCCATCCTGGCCAGGGCCGGGCGCGGAGAGGCCTTGCGCGTGGTCTGCGACCAGGTCGGATCGCCGACCTGGGCCGGCAGCCTGGCCGCCATGACCGCCGACCTTTTGCGTCACGGCTCGCACGCCCAAGGAGCACGGATTCTGCACGCGGCCGATCGCGGCTGCATGAGTTGGCACGAATTTGCCGTCATGGCGGTCACAATGGCGACCGAGTTTGGCCTGATCGACGAGGAGGTGGCGGTGACAGCAATCGATTCCTCGCAGTGGCCGCAGCGCGCGCCGCGGCCGCCCTGGTCGGTGCTTGATGTTGCTGCCATGGAAGCCGCCTGCGCCCGACCCTTGCCGACAACAAGGCAGGCGCTGTCGGCCTGTCTGGATCAATGGAACTTGAGCCCATGCTGATACCCGTTATTTTGTCTGGAGGGGCCGGAACGCGCCTGTGGCCCGTTTCGCGCAAAGCCCATCCCAAGCCTTTCATGCGCCTGGCCGACGGTCAGACGCTGGCCGCTAGCACCGTCCGGCGCGCCTTGAAAGTGGCCTCGGAAGGGGTAACGCTGACCGTGACCGGTCGCGACTACTACTTTCTTACCCGCGATCTCTACCGCGAAGCGGCGCCGGACGGGGCGCATCATTTTTTGCTCGAGCCTTCGGGCCGCAATACAGCCCCGGCGATCGCGGCTGCGGCGCACTGGGTGCGTGATCGCTTTGGTGACGAGGCGCTGATGCTGGTGCTGCCGGCCGATCACCTGATCCGCGACCACGCCGCGTTTGCCACGGCGGTTGCGGCGGCCGCGGAGCTGGCCAGCCAGGGCTGGCTGACCTGCCTTGGCATCAGCCCGACCCATGCCGAAACCGGCTACGGCTACATTCGCGCAGGCCGCGCCTTGGCGCAAGGGCTGGAAATCTCGGCTTTCGTCGAAAAGCCGGACGCGGAAACCGCGCAACGCTACTACCAGTCCGGTCAGTACCTGTGGAACGGCGGCATGTTCTGCTTCAGCGCCGGCTCGATTCTTGCTGCGCTGGAAGAACACGTTCCCGACATCAGCCGCGGCGTCGACCGCGTCTGGCGCGAAAGCGCGAGCGACGCCGAGCCGGTCGAACTGGCGCCGGAGGCTTTTGCCGCCGTGCGCGCCGACTCGATCGACTTCGCCGTCATGGAAAAGGCCCAGCGCCGGGCGGTGGTGCCGGTATCGTGCGGCTGGAGCGATATTGGCTCCTGGCAGGCGATCAGCGAACTCTACGAGAGCGACGCGCTCGGCAACCGGGTCCGCGGCGAGGCCGTGCTGGTGGACTCGCGCAACACCTTCGTCCAGGGCGAGCAGCGGCTGGTGGCGGCGGTGGGGGTGGACAACCTGGTCATCGTCGATACCGGCGATGCGGTCCTGGTCGCCAGCCGCGATCGCGCCCAGGAGGTCAAGGCCGTGGTCGACGAACTCCGGCGCACCGAGCATGATTCGGCGATCCACCATCGCACGGTGCACAGGCCCTGGGGCAGCTACACGGTGCTCGAAGACGCCGAGGACTGCAAGGTCAAGCGTCTGGTCGTGCGCCCCGGCGGCGTGCTGTCGCTGCAGCGGCACCGCAAGCGAAGCGAGCATTGGACGGTCATCTCCGGAGAAGCGACGGTGCGCATCGACGACCGGGAATTTTCCCTCAGCCCGGGGGAGGCCACGCAAATCCAGGCCGGTCAGCTGCACCGACTTGAAAACCACGGCGCTGAGAACGTGCACATCATTGAAGTGCAGACCGGCAGTTACTTTGGCGAAGACGACATCGAGCGTCTGGAGGATATTTATGGAAGAACGTGATCGAGCGGCAACCCTGACCGTCCTGTTGGCGCTGCTTTTCCTGGCGGCCGGCTCGCTTGGGACGACCGCGGCGACGGCCGCTGAAGGCGCGGAGCCGGCGCGCTGGGAGGCGGAGGCCATGGCGTGGCGCGAGCAGCGACTGGAGCGCTTGGTGGCGCCCTATGGCTGGCTCAGCCTGGTCGCGCTGGAGTTCCTCGGCGACGGCCGCTGGTCGGTCGGGGCCGGCGACGGCAACGACGTCCACCTGATCTCGGGCCCAGAGCGCTGGGGCACGCTGATCCTTGAGGGCACGCAGGCCAGCTTCGAGCCGGCAGCGCAAGCGGATGTCTTTGTCGATGGTCAGGCGCTGGATGGGGCGATCGATCTGACCGTTGCCGGCGACCGGCCGGCGACTCGCGTCAGCGCCGGCACCGGCTGGTTCGAAGTGGCCAGACGCGGCGATCGCCTGGTCGTGCGCGCGCGCGACAGCGCGGCCGAGACGCGGACCGATTTCCTCGGCCTCGATTATTTCGAGTTCGACCCGGCCTGGCGGATCGAGGCACGCTGGGAGCCGCATCCAGAGGGCACGACCATCCCGATTGCCGATGTGCTCGGTGAACTGCGCGAGCAGCCCAACCCGGGTCGCGCGGTATTCGAGGTCAACGGGCAGCGCTTTGCGCTCGAGGCCCTGGCCGCCGAGGATCAACTGTTTTTCATCCTGGCCGACCGCACCTCGGGCCGCGAGAGTTACGGCCTAGGGCGGTTTTTGTATTCGGCCATGCCCGAAGATGGCCGGGTGGTGCTGGATTTCAACCGCAGCTACAACCCGCCTTGCGCTTTCAATGCCTACACCACCTGTCCGCTGCCGCCGCCGGAAAATCGGCTCGATGTGCGTATCGAAGCCGGCGAGCGCCGCTACCGCGGCAGCGGCGGCATCCAGCCTTCGGACCTGAACTCCTAAAAAGATCGGGGCTGGACAAAGACAGGCCGCCGGATCGCAGCCACCGGCGGCCTGTCATCTCCAGCCTGGCCGACGCGCGGCGCTATTCCAGCGAGGGCTCTTCGACCTGGATGCGGTCGCGGTTGCGGTCCAGGGTGGCCAGCCCAATCCCGCGCACGTTGACCAGCTCGTCGGCGTGCTCGAACGGGCCGTTTTCCTCGCGGTACTCGACGATGGCCTCGGCCTTGGCCTGGCCCACCCCGGCGAGGGCTTCGGCCAGTTGCTCGGCCGTGGCCGTATTGATGTTGACCGTCATTTCCTCGGCCAGGGCGAAGCCGTTCAGGGCCAGGACGATCAGCAGGGCGGCAATGGTTTTGCTCATCATTTCAATTCTCCTATCAGTGGGAAAGTCTCGCGGTGTCCGCCGGAGGGAAGGTCCGACGTTGGCATCAGCTTAGAAAGATTGCTCCCGCCAGCGCATCGGCGAAAGTCCTCGCCGGCGTGTACGAAAAATCAGGTTTCGAAGGGGCGAAGAAAGACTTCTCAGGTTTTGAGAAATCGGCGTGCTCGAATGGCAGCGAACTCACCACAAACCCGTAGGAGATTTGCCATGAGTCATTACGCCAGCCCCCGAGCGCTTCGTGACGAGATCGTCGGCCGGACCATCGCCGGCGTGATCGCACGGCCTGGCCGCAACGGCGAGCCCCCGGTGGTCTTGATGATGCGCTTTGATGACGGCAGCGTCATCGAGTTTGTTTCTCCGCGCAGCGACCGGCTGCTCAGGCGCTCGCTGCAAAGCACGATCGAGTCGGACCGGAGCGGTCCGCGAGCGCAGGACTTGAGTGAGCTGCAGCTGACCCTCGACAGCCTGCTGTGGTCGGGATCGGGGGAGGAGTCTTCGGCTGGCTGCGCGCTTTCGGCCTGCTGATTCCGTTTATCCACACAAGCTGTGGACAAGTCTGTGAGCAAAGTGGCGCCGTGATCGTCGGCAGCGCGAGTGCTGCACTTTGGTCAGAATTTAACCATTTCAGGAAAGGTGATATAAATCAGTCTGTTGAGAAGAAAAAGGAAAACTCCGGCGGCGCGAAGCGCTGTCATGAAAGCGTAAAAAAGAAAATCAGTCAGTTGTGCATAACAACCGCAGTGACTACTTGATCAATGCGCTTCAAGTGATTGAAAGTTCGTTACCGGTTTCGCT
>JBMCIV010000173.1:0-4313 GCA_048616735.1 Wenzhouxiangella sp.
GGAAATGGAAGGCAAGCTCGACGGCTTCGCCATGCGCGTGCCGACCATCAACGTCTCGGTGGTCGACCTGAGCTTCATCGCCAGCCGCGAGACTTCGGTGGAGGAAATCAACGCGACGATCAAGGCGGCCAGCGAAGGCCCGCTGAGCGGGATCCTGGGCTACAACGAAGCCCCGCTCGTGTCGGTCGACTTCAACCACGACCCGCGCTCGTCGGTGTTCGACGCCGGCCTGACCAAGGTCTCCGGCGGGCGCCTGGTCAAGATCCTGAGCTGGTACGACAACGAGTGGGGTTTCTCCAACCGCATGCTCGATACCGCGACCGTCTTGGCCAAACTGTAAAAAACGAGACCATGAAAACCTTTGAGCAACTTGATCTGGACCGACAGCGGGTCCTGATCCGCTCCGATCTCAACGTCCCGATTCAGGACGGTCAGGTCACCTCAAGCGCGCGTATCAAGGCCAGCTTGCCCACCTTTGAGCAAGCGTTGAAAAAAGGCGCGGCAGTGATGGTGATGTCGCACCTGGGCCGGCCCACCGAAGGCCAGCCCGAAGCGCGCTACTCGCTCAAACCCGTCGCCGATGTGCTCGGCGACATGCTGGGCCAGCCGGTCCGGCTGGTCAGCGACTGGCTGAACGGCGTCCAGGTTCGCCCGGGCGAGCTGGTGCTGCTGGAAAACGTGCGCTTTCTGCCCGGCGAAAAAGCCAACGACGAGGCGCTGGCCGAACGCATGGCCGCGCTGTGCGATGTGTTTGTCATGGACGCGTTTGCGACCGCCCACCGCGCGCAGGCGTCGACCGACGGCGTCATCCGCAAGGCCGCCGTGGCCTGTGCCGGACCGCTGCTGGCAGCCGAACTCAAGGCCCTGAAAAAGGCCCTGGCCGACCCGGCCCGGCCGATGGTGGCCATCGTCGGCGGCGCCAAGGTCTCGTCCAAGCTCAAGGTGCTCGAAGCGCTCATCGACAAGGTCGACCAGCTGATTGTCGGCGGCGGCATTGCCAACACCTTTCTGGCCGCGGCCGGTCATCGCATCGGCCAGTCGCTGCACGAAGCCGACCTGGTCGAAACCGCCAAACAGCTGCTGGAGCGCGCCGAGGCGCGCGGCGCCTCGATCCCGCTGCCGACCGACGTGCTCACCGCCGCACGCTTCCACCAGGAGGCCCACCCATCGCTGCGCGACGTCAGCCGGGTCCATAACGACGAGATGATTCTCGACATCGGACCGGAAACCGCCGGCCGGCTGGCCGCCATCATCCGCCAGGCCGGCACGGTCATCTGGAACGGTCCGGTAGGGGTGTTCGAGTTCGAGAACTTCCGCTCCGGTACCGGCGCGATCGCCCACGCCGTGGCCGCCTGCGAAGGCTTCTCGCTGGCCGGCGGCGGCGACACCATCGCCGCGATCGAGAAATTCGGCATCGCCGAGCGGATCGACTACATCTCCACCGCCGGCGGCGCCTTTCTGGAATACGTGGAAGGCCGGGCCTTGCCGGCGGTGGTCGCGCTCGAAGCGCGCGCCTGACTGGCCGCACCCACCCGACCGCCCGGGTGGGTGGACAGAAGCAATATTCAGCTGTCGCTGCTGTCGAGCTTGTCCTGGGTGCGCAGCTCGAAGTCGCTGGGATCATGGCGCTCGAGCAGCTGGGTCTCGGGCGGCCCGAAGGGCTTGTTGACCATCACCCCGCGCTGGACCGCGGGACGGGCATCGATTGCTTGCGCCCAGCGCTGGACGTTTTCGTAACGCTCGACCTGCAGGAATTCGCCGGCCTCGTACAGCCGGCCCAGCGCCAGCTGGCCATACCAGGGCCAGGTGCCGATATCGGCGATGGTGTAGTCGTCGCCGGCGAGGTAGGCCTTGGCCGCCAACTCCCGGTCAAGCACGTCGAGCTGGCGCTTGGCCTCCATGGCGAAGCGGTCGATGCAGTACTTGATCTTGTCCGGCGCATAGGCATAGAAATGACCAAAGCCCCCGCCCAGGTAGGGGGCCGAGCCCATCTGCCAGAACAGCCAGTTCAGGCACTCGGTGCGCGGCGCGCGGCGCGAGGGCACAAAGGCGCCGAACTTCTCGGCCAGGTAGAGCAGGATGGCGCCGGATTCGAAGACCCGCTGCGCCGGCTCCACGCTGCGGTCGACCAGGGCCGGTATTTTCGAGTTGGGATTGATTTCGACAAAATCCGATCCGAACTGCTCGCCCTTGCCGATGCGGATCAGCCAGGCGTCGTATTCGGCCTCTGCAATGCCAAGCGCCAGCAGCTCCTCGAACATCACGCTGGCCTTGACCCCGTTGGGGGTGGCCAACGAGTAAAGCTGGTGGGGATGACGACCCACCGGCAGCGCTTGCGGGTGGGTGGCGCCTGCTTCCGGGCGGTTGATGTTGGCGAATCTGCCGCCGCTTTCGCTATCCCATTGCCAGACCCTGGGCGGGGTATAGTCCGAATCAGGCATTAACGACTCCTTGCGCGTGGCTCAGTCGGGGCCGGCTTCGGCCTGCCGGCTTGCGAACTGCTGGGCCTCGACCACGGCGATGGCGGTCATGTTGACCACCCGGCGCACGCTGGCCGAGGGCGTGAGCACGTGGGCCGGCCGGCCCACGCCCATCAAAATCGGCTCGATGCTGACCGCGCGCCCGACCACGCGGGCAAAGTGAAAGGCGATGTGGGCCGAATCCTGGTCGGGCATGATCAGCAGGTTGGGCTGGCCCTTGAGGCGCGAGTCGGGGAAGATCCGCTGCCGGATCTCGGGGACCATGGCCACATCAGCCGGCATCTCGCCTTCGACCTCTAGCTCCGGCGCCAGCTCGCACAGGCGTTCGCGTACGCGTCGCATCTTGGCGGCCTGCGGATCGGTATGCGAGCCGAAGGTGGAATGCGACACCAGCGCCACCTTTGGCGTGATCCCGAACATGCGGATTTTTTCGGCCGCCATCAGGGTCAGCTCGGTGAGCTGCTCGATGTCCGGGTCGGGGTTGACGTGGGTATCGCAGACGAACCACACGCCGGTATCGTTGGTCACCACCGACAGCGCTCCCAGCGTGTTGTAGCCGGGCGCCATGCCCAGCACCTCGGTCACGTAGCGCAGCTTTTTCTGGTAGCGCCCGACCACGCCGCAGATCAGCGCATCGGCCTCACCCCGGTGGACCATCAGCGCGGCGATCACGGTGGTCCGGGTGCGCACGATCGCCTTGGCTGAGTCCGGCGTCACCCCGCGGCGCTTGGTGATCTCGTAAAAGGTCTGCCAGTATTCCCTGAAGCGCGGGTCGGATTCCGGATTGACGACCTCGAAATCCTTGCCCGCGCGAATCCGAAGACCTGCGCGTTCAATGCGCATGTCGACCACCGAGGGGCGGCCGATCAGGATGGGGCGGGCCAAGCCGTCATCGATGATCGACTGGACCGAGCGCAAGACCGTTTCCTCCTCGCCCTCGGCGAAGACGATGCGCTTGGGCTCGCGGCGGGCCGAGTCGAACACCGGTTTCATCAGCAAACCCGTGCGGAACACGTACTGGCTCAGGCGCTCGCGATAGCTGTCGAGGTCGATCGGGCGCGTCGCCGCGCCTGAATCCATCGCCGCCTTGGCCACCGCCGGGGCCAGCTGGACCAGCAGGCGCGGATCGAACGGCTGCGGTATCAGGTACTCGGGGCCAAAACGCGGCGCCTCGCCGCCGTAGGCCGCAGCCGAGACGTCGGAGGATTCCATCCGCGCCAGCTCGGCGATCGCGTGGACGCAGGCCATCTTCATTTCGTCGTTGATGGCGGTGGCGCCCACGTCCAGGGCGCCGCGAAAAATGTAGGGAAAGCACAAGACGTTGTTGACCTGGTTCGGAAAGTCCGACCGGCCGGTGGCGATCAGCGCATCGGGCCGGGCTTCGCGGGCCAGGTCGGGCATGATTTCCGGCACCGGATTGGCCAGGGCCAGGATGATGGGCCGATCGGCCATGCGTTTGACCATTTCCACGGTCAGCACGCCGGGCGCGGACACGCCGAGGAAAACGTCGGCACCGTCGATGGCCTCGCCCAGGGTGCGCGCGGATGTGTCAACCGCGTACTGGGCCTTGCGCGGGTCCATGTCCGCATCGCGGCCGACGTAGACCACGCCCTCTCTGTCGCAGACCACAACGTGCTCGCGTTTCAAGCCCATGGTCACCAGCAGGTCCAGGCAGGCCATGCCGGCCGCGCCCGCCCCAGAGGCAACCAGACGGATCTCGTCGAGCTTCTTGCCTGCCAGCTCCAGGCCGTTGATCATGGCGGCGGCGGTGATGATCGCGGTGCCGTGCTGGTCGTCGTGGAAGACCGGGATGTTCATCCGCCGCTTGAGTTC
>JBMCIV010000174.1:0-4300 GCA_048616735.1 Wenzhouxiangella sp.
TGGTCCTCGTCGTGCGCGCCCTCCATTTCGATTTCGCGATGGGTGTAGTCGTTGTAGCCCAGCCTGAAGGTGCCCCGAGCCACGCCCGGCAGAGGTCGGTCGAGCCCGGCCTTGAGGTTCCAGCTGCGCTGTTCCATGTCGATAAAGGCGAACTCTTCTTCCTCTTCGGCGTGTTCTTCGTGGAACGGGTCGTGTTCGTCGTCGTGATCTTCGTCCTCGCCGTGGCTGTGCGGCGCCGGGATGCCGTATTCGGACTCGAACAGCCGCACCGAGCCGCCGATGAAACCGCGATCGCCGATCCAGCTGGCGCCGAGCGTGCCGGACCGGTTTTCCACGAAGCTGTTGGGCAGAATGCCGTCATCGGCAGAATCGTGCGCGTCGTCGTGGCCATGCCCGTGATCTTCGTCGTCGTGGTCGTCGAATTCGCGCCGGGCCGCGCCGGGGATTTCATAGTCGTCGGTATCGCGCCAGGTTCCGTCCAGGTGCCAGGCGAACTGACCGCCGCCGCCGTCCAGGCGCAGCACGCCGGAACGTTCGTCGGCGACGGTGTCGCCGCGCGCTTCGAAGCGGCCGGAAATTGGCTCGGCCGGAAGGCGTTCGGGAATGCGGTTGTCGATGACGTTGACCACGCCGCCGGAAGCACCCGAACCATAGAGCAGGGTGGCCGGTCCGCGCAGAATCTCGATCTGGTCGATCAGCATCGGGTCGAGCGAGACCGCATGGTCGTCGCTGGGCGCGGAGGCATCACCGGTGGCAAGACCGTCTTCGAGGATGCGCACGCGCGGCCCGCCGAGGCCGCGGATGATGGGTCGGCCGGAACCGGGTCCGTAATACGATGAGTGCACGCCGGGCTGATTTTGCAGGGTTTCGCCCAGGGTCATGCCGCGCCGGTCGTCCAGGGCTTCGCCGGCCAGCACGTCCACCGGCTGGGCCGATTCCAGAGCCGTGCGGCGCAGCGGCAGCGCCTGGACCCGGATGGTTTCAAGATCGGCGCTGTGGCGCAGAACCTCATCGCGGCTGTCGTCGGCCGATGCCGAGCTCGCCGCCAGGGCGCAAGAGATCGAAAGTACCAGAAGAGACTTTTTCATGGGAGGCGATCAGTGTTGTGGTTATGAAAGGTTATATCATAACACTCTCGTGCTCAGTGTCTGGCGGTCTTGCGGTCGAAGGCTTGACGAATAAAAAAGGCTCAGGCGCCGGTTTTGAGCAGCCGGTTTTTCTGGCGATCCCAGTCGCGATCCTTTTGCGCCCGCCGCTTGTCGTGGGTCTGCTTGCCGCGGGCGATGGCGATTTCGACCTTGACCTTGCCCTTTTTCCAGTACATCGCGGTCGGGACGATGGTCTGGCCCTTGCGCTCCACGAATCCGATCAGGCGATCGATTTCGCGCCGGTGCAGCAGCAGGCGACGGTTGCGCATGGGATCGGCCTTGACGTGGGTGGACGCCGAGGTCAGCGGGGTGATCAGGCAGCCGAACAAAAAGGCCTCGCCGTTTTTGAGCAGCACGTAGCTTTCGCCGAACTGGATCTTGCCGGCTCTGAGCGCCTTGACCTCCCAGCCCTCGAGGGCTATGCCGGCCTCGATGCGCTCATCGAGGTGGTACTCGAAGCGCGCGCGCTTGTTTAAGGCAATTGTGCTGGAAGCGGTCTTGACCATGGGCCAAGCACTATACCGCAAGCCGCCGACGGCTGACGTATCATGGCGTGATGACTGAAGTCCACCGCTTCGCCCTGGTTGAGTTTGGCCCGGAGCAGATGTTCGACCTGGTCTGCGACGTGCAGCGATACCCCGAGTTTCTGGACTGGGTGCGCGAGGCCACCGTCTTTGATCATTCCGCAACCGGGCAGACGGCGAGCCTGGCGGTGACGCTGGGCGGCGTCCGGGCGCAGTTTACGACGCAAAACCGCCTGGAGCGCCCGAACAGGATCGACATGCGCCTGCGCGAAGGGCCCTTCGAGGACCTGGATGGATGCTGGCGATTCAGTGCCCTGGGCCATGGCTGCCGGGTCAGTCTGGACCTGGATTTCCACTTTGCCGGCAGCCTGTTGATGCGCCCGTTTCGGCGCAGTTTCAGCCGCATGGCGGACCGAATGGTGGATGATTTCTGCCGCCGGGCCGAGGCCATTTATGGCTAAGTGGCTGCAGGTCGAGGTCGCCGCGGCGCTGCCCGAACGACAGGTCCTGGTGCCGTTGACCCTCGCCGAGGGCATGACCGTTCAAGACGCCATCGACGCCGCCGAGCTGGCGTCCAGGCTGCCTGGGTTTGAATACGACAAGGCCAGGGTGGGCGTGTTCGGGCGCCTGTGCCGTCCCGACAGGGCGCTGGCCGACGGCGATCGGGTCGAACTCTACCGTCCGCTCAAGGCAGACCCCAAGGAGGTGCGTCGGCAGCTGGCCGAACTCGAGCGTGGCGGGAAAAACTCGCCCTAGCGGCCATCGCCTGGCCGCGGGACCGCGGCTTCAGTTGCTGTCCCGACGGATGCTTTCCAGGTCCTGGATCGGGACCTCGCCGGGCGCCTGCATTTCGCGCAGCGCCCTGGCAGCGACCGTATCCTGTTCCAGGTAGGTACCCTCGACCGAGGCCAGACGCTGGTCTTCAAAGCGCAGGGTCAGCACCCGCTTGATGGGATCGCTGCCGCGCCGGGCGAAGGTGTTCATGTAGTCCCAGCGATCTTCGTGGAAAGGGCTTTGCACCGAAGGCGAACCTAGCAAAACCAGGACCTGGCGTTTGGTCATGCCGGTTTCCAGCTGGGCCACGCTGTCGTCGTCGATGACGTTGCCCTGCTGAATGTCTTGCTTGTAGACCAGGTTGCAGCCGGTCAGAAACAGTATGAATATCGGCAGCAGGAGGGCGCTGGTAATCAGGCGCATGGATTGGTAAGACCTTGGGTAAGTGACAATGCCGCAATGATACAATAGGCCATCACTGGTTACAGGGCCCAATCCAGCCCCGAGGTTGTCATGTCGGAAAAAACCATGGACCTGCGCAGAGTCGGCCTGAAGGTGACGCATCCTCGGCTCCAGATTCTGCGCCTGCTCGAACAAACCGATCTGGATCGCAAGCACCTGACCGCCGACGAAATTTACCGGCGGTTGAACGAGCAGGGCGAGGAGATCGGCCTGGCGACGGTCTACCGGGTGCTGAGTCAGTTCGAGCAGGCCTGCCTGGTGCGCAAGCACATGTTCGACGACGGCAGCGGCCGTCCCATGCAGGCCTGCTACGAGCTGCACGACGGCGACCACCACGATCACATGGTCTGTCTGGAGACCGGAGACGTGGTTGAATTTGTCGACGAAGAGATCGAGCAGCGGCAGCGCGAGATCGCCAATCGACATGGTTACGAGATCGTCGAGCACTCGCTGGTCATTTACGTCAAGCCCAAAAAAACCGCCTGAGCCTTCAGCCAGGCCACCGGCCTAAACTGCATCGAGCATTTCCCGGGCGTGGGCCAGGCTTCCGGCCGACTGCCGGTTGCCCAGCATGCGGGCCAGTTCTTCCTCGCGCGCGGCCCGGTCCAGTTGCTCCACGCGGATTGCCGTTTTTCCAGCGCGCTCGGACTTGATGACCCGAAAATGGTGGTCGGCGCGGGCCGCAACCTGGGCCAGATGGGTCACGCAAAAAGCCTGCCCTCCCGCTGCGGCCTCGCGCAGAAACGAGCCGACGACGTGGGCGGTCTCCCCACCGATGCCCGCGTCGACCTCGTCAAAGACCCGCGCCGGGCGCTCGGCCTGCGAGCGGGCGCTGATCATCAGGGCCAGGCTGACGCGGGATAATTCGCCGCCTGAAGCGACCTTGTGCAGCGGCTGCGGCGTCTGGCCCGGGTTGGCGCTGAACCGGAACTCCACCTCGTCCTGACCGTGCGCGGCCGGCGCCGATCCGGCCCGGGGTTTGACGATCACGCTCAAGCCGGCCCGGATCATCCCGAGGTCGGCCAGTTTCTCGCCGCTGCGGCGTCCCAGCTCCAGCGCCGCCAACCGGCGCTGCTCCGACAGCTCGTTGGCGGCTTTTTGCCAGTCAGCCGCGGCGGCGGCCACCTGTTTTTCCAGACGCTTCGGTGTGCCGTCAAGTTCGACTTGTTCTCGCTGCTCGAAAGGGAAGGTGGCATGACCGGCGGCCAAATTGCCCGCCGCTTGGGGCTCGAACCCTATCCGACCCGCGTCCTTCTGCTTGGCCTCACGGCGACCGGCCTGCTTCGCAAGAAAAAGAACCGCTACTCGAACGGCCCGGTCGCCCGCCGCGTGCTGGTGTCCGACAGCCCCCGCAAACTGACGGCCTACGTGGAACTCGAACATCAGGTCATG
>JBMCIV010000175.1:0-4289 GCA_048616735.1 Wenzhouxiangella sp.
CGGTCCAGGCCGAGAATGTCGCCGGTCTCGCAGATCGGGCCGACCACGTTGTAGACGTGCTCGCCCGGTTCGTCTAAGCGGGTCAAATTGACGATTTCGTGCCAGGCCCCGTACAGGGCCGGGCGGATCAGCGAGTTCATGCCGGTGGCGATGCCTACGTAGCGAACCTCGCCCTTGCCCTTGGTCTGGTTGATCCGCGCCAGCAGCACGCCGGCTTCGCTGACCAGGTAGCGACCCGGCTCCAGCCAGACCTGGACCGGACGGGCCAGGTCGTGCTTGAGCTGCTGCAGGCCGGTGTCCAGTGCGGCCAGGTCCAGGGGCAGCTGGTCGGCCCGGTCGGGAACGCCGAGGCCGCCGCCGAGGTTGATGACGGCGATGTCATCGAGTTCGCGCGCCGCCTCGCCCAGGGTCTGCAGGGTGCGCTGCCAGTTGTCGGGATGCAGGATGCCGGAGCCGGTGTGGGCGTGCAGCCCGGTGATGCGGATGTCGTGCGCCTCGGCCAGCCGCCGGGCGCGCTCGAGTTCTTCGAGCGGAATGCCGAACTTGGCGTGACTGCCGGCAGTTCGGACCATCTTGTGATGACCCAGGCCCGATCCCGGGTCCAGGCGCAGGAAGATGTCGCGCCCGGCCAGGTCGTGACCCCAGTGTTCGAGGATGTAGAGGTTGTCGACGGTCGTCTGCAGACCCATGGCCAGGGCCTGGCGGTATTCATCGCGGCCGGCAAAGTTGGTGGTCAGCAGCAGATCCCGGCGGTTCAGCCCCGGCGCGCTGGCCAGGGCGTGACGGGCCTCGTTGACCGACACGCATTCGATGCCCAGTCCCTGCTCGACCAGGGTGGCGAGGATGGCCGGGTGGGGATTGGCCTTCATCGAATACAGCACCCGGTCGACCGATTTCAGCGCCTGCAGGCGGGCGGCGGCGGCGCTGACCTCGGCCAGGTTGTAGACGTAGGCGCAGTCGCGCTGGGCCAGCAGTTCGGTCAATTCGCGCCCATGGCGGCGCCACCAGGCCGGTCGCGCTCTGACCGGGTCGTCCTTGCGAAACAGCTGCTCCCAGGTCGGTCCGAACACAGAATCGCCGCCGACCCCGCCGGGGATGACCTGCTGGTGGAGCTGCTGGACCAGGCGGTCGGCGTGGCGCGATTCGACCACGAAGGTCAGGTTGAGGTCGTTGGCGGCCTGGCTGACCTGGAAGATGCGGCGCTGCTCGAACACCTCCAGCGCCGGCCCTAGCCGATGCAGGATGGTGCGGATGCCCAGCCCGACCAGGCTGACGGTGGCGCAATCGGTGAGGATTTCGACCTTGCAGTGTTTTTCAAGCCGGCGGCTGAGTTCGCGCAGGGTGGTGTGGTCGGTCACGTTGGCGCCCGGGTCCAGCGTGACCGTGACGTTGGATTCCGAGGTCGAGACCTGGTCCACCGACAGCCCCAGGTGCTTGAACTCGGCGAAGATGTCGGCCAGGAACCCGACCTGCTGCCACATGTCCAGTCCCTCCAGCGCGATCAGGGTCATGCCCTTGCGCTGGACGATGGCCTTGACCTGGGCGCCGTGGTCGCGCGCCTCGGCGGTGATGCGGGTACCGCTGATGTCGGGGCGGTCGACCTGGCCCAGCCACAGCGGGATGCGGTAGCGGGTCACCGGGATCAGCGAGCGCGGATGCAGGGCCTTGGCGCCCATGGCGGCCAGCTCCTGCGCCTCGCGGTAGCTGACCAGCTTGAGCAGCCGCGCGCTGGGGATCCGGCGCGGATCGGCGCTGAACAGCCCGGGTACGTCGGAATGGATTTCCACGCGGTCGGCCTCGAGCACCGCCGCGGCGCAGCTGGCCGAGGTATCTGATCCGCCGCGGCCCAGCAGCACGGTTTCGCCGCGCCCGTTTGCGGCCAGAAAACCCGGCATGACGTGGCAGCGCCCGCGCGCGGCCAGCTGCGCCTGGAGGTCGCGATCCGGTTCGGCCGAGCAGTGCGCCGACAAAACCTCGCTGGCGCTCGCGCGGCCGGGAACGCCGGGACAGTGCAGCACCGCTCGGGCATCCAGCCAGTGGCAGTCGATGCCCTGGTTTGCCAGAACGGCCACGGCCAGGCGGCTGCTCAACTCCTCGCCCTGGGCCAGCAGCTTGGCCTGGACAGCGGGCTGGGCGCGAAGGTCCGGATGCTCGAGCAGCGCGCGCAGGGTCGCAAGCTGGTCGGTAAGCCCGGTATCGGTCACTGCCAGCGCTTCGGCCAGCGCCTGGTGGCGGCTTTCGACCTGATGCATGACCGCGTCGGTGGGCTGGGCGGTGTCTGGCTGGGTCTGCGCCTGCAGCAGGTCGGTGATGCCGCGCAGCGCGGAGACCACGACGACCAGGTGCACGCCTTCTGCCAGGGCCGTTGTTGCGCGCTCGACGATGTGCGGCCAGTGTTCGGGGCGGGCAACCGCGCTGCCGCCGAATTTCATGACCCGCCAGCCGCCGGCGTCGTCGGTGTTGTCGTTCTGCATGATATATTAGAAAAGTCTTTACTAAGTTGGGGTTCGGGGCGTCCGCTGGTCGCTCATGCAACAATAGGCGCGCTAATTTCGAATGGCATGACGCATCTTGGCCTTATTTTACGCTTGTATGAATTGATGGCTCCCGATCCGATGATCAATTCGCGCTCCGTCGGTCACACCGACACCGGCCGCGTTCGCGCCAGCAACCAGGATGCGATTCTCGTCGACGAGGCCGCCGGGCTCTGGCTGGTGGCCGACGGCATGGGTGGGCACGCCGGCGGCGCCGAAGCCAGTCGGCTGGCGAGAAAAAGCGTGCGTGCGGCCCTGGACCAGGGCGCGTCGCTGCGCTCGGCGATTCTTGCCGCCCACGCCGCCATCCGGGTCGAACAAGCGCGTCAGCCCGAACTGACCGACATGGGAACCACCGTCGTGGCCCTGCTCGAGCAGGGCAATGAGTACGAGATCGGCTGGGTGGGCGACAGCCGCGCTTACCTGTTCGACAGCGCCAGGCAGGATCTGGCGCTTCTGACCCGGGACCACAATCTCGCCGGACTGATGGTCGAGACCGGCGCGATCAGCGCCTCGGAAGCGGCCCATCATCCCAAGCGACACGTGTTGACCGACTGCCTGGGGGTGCACTCGGGAAACGAGCCGCGGATCGACCAGGTCAGCGGCCGCTGGCAGCCCGGCCAGCTTGTGCTGCTTTGTTCAGACGGTCTCAGCGGCGAGCTCACCCACCAGTCCATGGCCTCGATCCTGGGCCAGGATGAGTCGCTGGAGGTCATTGGCGAGCGCCTGATGGCCATGGCCATGGAGGCCGGAGCACGCGACAACGTGTCGCTGATTCTGGTGCGGTCTCCGCTGGAAACGAAGGCGGCAGGCTCAGCCGGTGGCTGGATGCGCTGGCTGGGCCGGACCTGATCCCGCTGCGCGCGGATTCAGGCTCCTGCCGCGCCCTTGTACTTGCCGAGCACGACTACGGTTTTGCCCGAGGCGCTCAGCATGCCGTCTTCCTCCAGCGCCTTCATGACCCGGCCTGCCATCTCGCGCGAGCAGCCGACGATGCGGCTGACTTCCTGGCGGGTGATGCGGATCATGGTTCCGTCGGGGTGAGAGACCGCGTCGGGTTCATCGCACAGATCGATCAAGGCCTTGGCGACCCGTCCCTGGGTGTCGAGAAAAGCCAGCTGCAGCACTTTGCGCCGGGCCTGGAGCAGGCGCTGCGAGAGCTTTGAGCCGATCGCGGTCATGATTTCCAGCGAGCAGTCCGACAACTCGTTGTCCAGCGCTTCGCGCAGGCGGTCGTAGGGAACCTCGGCCAGCTGGCAGATCGACCGGGTCCGAACCATGACTTCGCGCTCGCGCGGTTTCATGAACAGGCCCAGTTCACCGAGGAAATCGCCGGGGTTGAGGTAGCTCAGGATCAACTCGCGCCCGTCTTCGCCTTCGGTGGAGACCGACAGCGAACCGTCGATCACGTACAGCAGGCTGTGGCCCTGGTCGCCCGGGCGCATCACCACCTGTTTGGGCTCGAAGTGCCGCCGTTCGCAGATAGACAGCAGGCGACTGATTGCCTCCCGGTCAATTGGATAAAACTGTGGTTCTTTGAGCATTCGGTTTACTGGCCGCGACCCCTTTCACAAGTCGAGATATTGCCTGCTCGGCCGGCACTAGTCAACCGGCTGCACCAGCCAGCTGAATCTGAGCCTCATCGGCGCAGCAGTAGAAACCCGATGGCCGAATGACCGATAATGGGCGGTTACCGGTCAGCCAATCAGGATCAGGAGGCACTCGCGATGTCCTCGAGCAGAATCAAGCTTCACG
>JBMCIV010000176.1:0-4227 GCA_048616735.1 Wenzhouxiangella sp.
CCGCGCCGGCGTCCAGCGTGGCTTCGACTTCGCCGGAGACTCTCGCGGCCAGGGTGTAGCGCTCGCCGGTCGGCCCGAACTCGTCGGCAAGCGCGTTGGGATTGTCGAGAAAGCGCAAACGCTCGGTCTCAAGCGGCGCGGCGTTACGGCTGCTGCTCAACAGCGGCTCGAGGCTGAGCGAACTGTCTTCGGTCAGCTCGAACCAGCCCACCGATGCCATGTTGATGACCTCGAGGTCGGCGGTGATGACGTCGTCGGGATTCATGTTGGCCGCCGTGATGCCGAGGATGGCGGGGTGGCGCACCGGCGGCTGGTCCTGCTGCAGGTTGACCTGCAGCGCCTGGCCCAGATCGGCGATGAACGCTTCGGTATCGAACGCCACGCCCCAGTTCGACAGCAGCGGCTCAAGCGACGAGTAGCGATCGGCCGTCATCGCGCCGCGGGGATCGGACGGGTCCGGGCCGGGGTCGGTTTCGGCGAACGGATCAACAAACGCCAGCAGGCGGCCACCGGCGAGCACGAATGATTCGATCTCGGCCAGCATCGCGTCGCTGAGCTCGCGTGGATGGACCAGGACCAGCACATCGATGTCCGACGGCAGGGCTTCGGCCGACGGATCGATCTCGTCGAGCTCGAACAGCTCGGCGACTTCTTCGTAAACCGCCCACGGCGGCTGCTGACGGCCGGTCTGGAAATCCATGCCGCCGGTCATCGGCAGGCCGCTCAGCCAGCCGATGCGGGGCCGCTGCGGCTGGCTCAGGATATAGACCATGCGCGCCAGTTCATATTCCAGAAAAGCTTCGCGCGCCGGCGAGATGAACGGCAGCACCTCGCGGCCGTCGACCCGGTTGGTCCCGACAATGCCCAGATACAGCGACTCCTGGCCCGCGCCGACCGGCACGCCCTCCAGCCCCAGCAGCGCCGCCCGGTCTTCGGCTTCGCTGAACGGCTCGGGATCGATGCGCCGCACCTCCAGCCGGCCATCGGCGTGCCCGGCCATTTCGTCGAGCATTTCCTGCACTCGGCGGGCGAAATTGCGCACCATGGGCAGTTCGCTGCTGGCTTGTTCGCTGAAGTAGAACTCCAGCGTGATCGGCTCTTCGATGGCTTGAAGCAGGTTGATGGTGCCGTCGCTGAGCGTGTAGAGGCGGTTTTCGGTCAGATCCAGACGCGCACCGGTCAGGAACGCGCCCGACAGCATGGTCAGCGCCAGAAAAAGCACCGCCAGCAGGACCAGGGCGGAGGCGGAATACCAGTGTTTTGTCTTCATTGCGCTTTTGCTCACTCCGCTTTTTTCCGTTCCAGCACGATCCGGTTCGCGGCCAGCCAGAAGCCGATCACCAGCGCGAAATACAAAACGTCGCGCAGCTCCAGAACCCCGCGGGAAATCGAACTGAAATGCACCAGGAAGCTGAGGTTACCGATGGCGTCGATCACCGCCTGCGGAAGCCAGCCCCGGAACAGATCAAGCACCATGGGCAAACCCGACAGCAGAAACACGAAACAGGCAACCACCGACAGGATGAAGGCGACGACCTGGTTGCGGGTCGCAGCCGACAAGCAGGCGCTGATGGCCAGAAAGCCGCCGGCCATCAGCCAGCTGCCGACGTAGGCCGCCACGATCACGCCGTTGTCGGGGTTGCCGAGCACGTTGACCGTGATCCAGATTGGAAAGGTCAGCAGCAGGGCCAGCCCGATGAACAGCCAGGCGGCCAGGAATTTCCCGAGCACCGCCTCGGTCGCCGTGATCGGCAGGGTCAGCAGCAGCTCGACGGTGCCCGACTTGCGCTCCTCGGCCCAAAGCCGCATGCCGATGGCCGGCACCAGGAACAGGTACAGCCAGGGGTGGAAGCGGAAAAACGGCTCCAAGTCGGCGATCTCGCGCTCGTAGAACCCGCCGAGATAAAAGGTAAACACCGCCGACATGATCAAGTAGATGACGATGAACACGTAGGCCACGGGCGTGGCGAAGTAGCTCGCCAGCTCGCGCCTGAGAACGACACCAAGATTGTTCATCAGGCCGCCTCCTGGTTTCGGGTCACGGTGCGAAAGACCTCGTCGAGGCGTCCGGATTCGAGCTGGATCTGTGAAGCCTTCCAGCCCGCCGCGCGCACTTGGCGCGTCACGGCGTCGAACAGATCGCCCTGACCGCTGGGGAACACGGTCAGCCGACCGCGCCGGATTTCGACTTCACTCGACTCCGGCAGCGCACCCAGCGCCGAGGCGGCCGCCTGCAGATCGTCGAGCACCAGCGTGACCGCGTTGTGGTAGCGCGAGCGGGCCAGCAGACCGGCCGGCGTGTCGTCGGCCAGCAGCCGGCCGCGGGCGATGATCATGGCCCGGGTACACAAGGCGTCGACCTCCTCCAGAATGTGGGTGGAGATGATCATGATGCGCTCGCTGGCCATTTCCCGGATCAGCTGGCGCACCTCGTGCTTCTGGTTGGGGTCCAGCCCATCGGTCGGCTCGTCGAGCACCAGCGCGGGCGGGTCGTGAAGAATGGCCTGGGCAATCCCGACCCGGCGCTTGAAGCCCTTGGACAGCGTCTCGATGGTTTGACCCAGCACTTCTTCCAGGCTCAGGCGCTCAACCGCCGAGCCGACCCGCTGCATCGCCTCGCTGCCGCGAAAGCCGCGCGCCTCGGCGACAAAGCGCAGGAAACGCTCGACGCTGAGCTCGCCGTACAGCGGTGCGCCTTCGGGCAGGTATCCCAGCAGGCGACGCGCGGCGAGACTGTCGCTGCGAATATCATGGCCGAAGATCTCGGCGGTGCCGCTGCTGGGCTCGAGAAAGCCGGTGAGCATTTTCATGGTCGTGGACTTGCCGGCCCCGTTGGGACCGAGAAAGCCCAGAATGGTGCCCGGCGCGACCTCGAACGAGAGCTCGTCGACAGCGACCAGCGGGCCGTAGTGACGACTCAGTGACTTGGCTTTGATCATCCCGGCGTCTCTTGCTTGCGGTTGAGAACGTTTCTGCCGCCGAGGTTTGGGGGCACAGCGGCAGGCTTTCAAGACCCGCCGTCGAGGCAACCAAGCTTTCAAGTCGGGGGCAAAGACGGTAGCTTATAGTGTTGACTCGAACAGGATAGCGCATGAAACCGGTCATACTGGATCACCTGCCTGAAGGACTGCTGGAGCAGCCGGCCACCGAGCTGCACCGCTATCTGGATGGCCCGACCCTGATCCATCTGCCCGGACGCCGGCCGCAGCCGCTGTTCGTTTCGGTGCTTCAGCACGGCAACGAAGTCTCCGGCTGGGACGCCGTGCGCCGCCTGCTCAAAAGCCGCTACCAGCGCGACCCCCTGCCGCGCAGCCTGATCCTGATGATCGGCAACGTTCGTGCCGCCGCCCGCGGCCGCCGCCACCTGGCCGACCAGCCCGACTTCAACCGCTGCTGGCCCGGCTCGGATACCGTGCCGACCATCTGGCACGACGTGTTCAGCGAAATCACCGACCACGTGCGGCTGCGCAAGCCCATCGCCAGCATCGATATCCACAACAACACCGGCCTCAACCCGCATTATTCGGCCGTCAACCGAATCGAGCCGCTGCGCCTGCAGCTGGCCGCGCTGTTTTCGCGCACCGTGATTTATTTCACCGAACCGCGCGGCGTGCAGTCGATGGCCTTCGGCGAGTTCTGCCCGTCGGTGACCCTGGAGTGCGGGCTGTCCGGCGACAGCGACGGCAGCGATCACGCCCTGGCCTACCTCGACACGGTGCTCAATCTGCACGAAATCCCGGCCTCGACGCCGCCGCCGGAGGACCTGGAACTGTTCAGCGTGTTCGCGACCGTGCGCGTGGCCGAAGACACCGACTTCGGCTTCCAGCCGGGACCTGAACTACAGTTTCCGCCCGATCTGGACCGGCTGAATTTTCGCGAGCTGCCGCCCGGCACCCGCCTGGCCGTGCACGCCAACGGTCGCCAGCGACCGCTGATCGCCAACGGTCACGACGGCCGCGACGTCTCCGACGAGTGCTTCTTGGTCAACCAGCACCAGATCGTGACCCGCAAACCGCTGATGCCGGCCATGCTGACCACCGACGAGTTCATCGTCCGCCATGACTGCCTGTGCTACCTGATGGAGCGGGTCATGGTGGAACCGCGCGCTGCACCGGCGATCGACCGCGGCGAAAATGCCGCGCTCCCCGAAACGCTGCCTTGAGGCAGCATGCTGACCATGTCCCCGAACCGCCTCCAGGAAATCAGACCATGAACATTTTCTCAGCG
>JBMCIV010000177.1:0-4214 GCA_048616735.1 Wenzhouxiangella sp.
GGGGTGACCGACGTACCGCTGTGGGTAGCCTACGCCATGATCCTCGGGTTTGGCACGGTGCTGTTCGCCTACTGCCTGCGCTTGCTCAGCCGGGGGGTGGGGCTGCGCACCTAAGCGGCCGCCTTGAACCGAGCACGCTTGAGGGTCAGCGCAGCTTGATCCCGCCGCCGGGCATGCTGCCGCTGGTGCCGCCCTGGAGGTCGCCCATGCCGACGCCCTGGCCGGGCACCATGATCGAGGAGGCCTGCTCGCGCTGCAGGCGCTTGATTTCTTCCACCGCTTCTTCGATGGCTTTTTCGGCCGCGGCCGGGAAGGCGTCGATGGCCTCGGCCAGGGAATCGCCGGGCAGCTCGAAGCTCAGCGGCAGCGGGCCGGCCTGGGTCATGACCTGGGTCTGGCCGACGTAGGCCGTGCGTCGGGCCGGGTCGGGCCGGCCGTCTGGTTGGACCGGGATGAGGGCGCGGATCGAGCCGACCCGCTGGTCGGTGTAACTTTCCTCGCGCACGAGATGCGCGGGATCCATGCGGAACTGGTCCTGGGTCGGTTTTTCCATGGGATTTTCTGCTGCCTGATGCGAGTGGATACCGAACGATATCAGGGCTAAGGGCGGCCGATTCAACGCAATTTGCCGGAACACGCGATCAGGTTCATGGTCTTAAAAAAACCAGTCGACCGGCCGGCATTGACACCCTGCTCAGCCCGCCACGCGTCTAATGGGAGGCCATGAAGCTGCAAACGCTGACTCGCAAACCTGTCCGGGGCCCCTTCGGCCTGGCCGGTCTGGCGCTCGTGGCGCTGGGTCTGGTGCTGCTGGCTCTGGCGCAGCCACGCGCGCAGGACCCGCTCGTCTACGTGCTCGATATCGACGGTCCGATCGGCCCGGCGATCAAGGATTACATGATCCGCGGCATCGAGCAGGCTGAAGAAGAAGGGGCGCGCATGGTCGTGTTGCGCATAGACACACCCGGCGGCCTCGATGCCTCCATGCGCGACATGATCAGCAAGATGCTCAACGCCGACGTGCCGGTCGCGACCTGGGTCGGCCCGGCCGGCGCGCGCGCCGCCAGCGCCGGCACCTACATGCTGTATGCCTCGCACATCGCGGCGATGGCGCCGTCGACCAACCTAGGAGCGGCCACGCCGGTGCAGATCGGTGGCGGCGACGGCAACGAAGAGGACGAGCGCTCGCGCTCGCCGTTGGAGCGCGCCCGCGATGCGCTCGACGAGCGCGCCGAGGATTCGGCCGAAGAAGGCGCCGATTCAGGCACCGATTCGGGCGCCGATGCAGGCGAGACCGACGGCGCCGAACAAACACCCGCCCCGGAATCAGAGCCAGAGCCTGAATCGGAGCCCCGGTCGGCGCCGGGTTCGGCCAGCGAACGCAAGGTGCTCGAAGACGCCTCGGCCTATATCCGGGGCCTGGCCGAGCGCCATGGGCGCAACGCCGAGTGGGCCGAGCGGGCCGTGCGCGAGGCGGTCAGCCTGACGGCCAGCGAAGCGCTGGAGATCAACGTCATCGATTTGATGGCCGAGTCCATGGCAGAGCTTCTGGAGGCGGTCGACGGACGCGAGGTGCGCATGCATGATGGTGCGCGGGTGCTCGAGACCGCCGGGGTGCGAACCGAAGTGCTCGAGCAGGACTGGCGCAGCCGTTTTCTCGGCGTGATCACCAACCCCAGCCTGGCCTATATCCTCTTGCTGGTCGGCATCTACGGCCTGATCCTGGAAGGCTACAATCCCGGTGCCCTGGTGCCCGGCGTGATCGGCGGCATCAGCCTGCTGCTGGCGCTGTATGCTTTCCAGATCTTGCCGGTCAACTACGCCGGCCTGGCCCTGATGGCGCTGGGGTTTGCGCTCATTGCCGTGGAGTTGTTCGTGCCGTCTTTCGGAATACTGGGTATCGGGGGCGTGCTGGCCGTGGTTTTCGGCTCTATCATCCTGATGGATACCGATGTCCCCGGATTCGCCATCAATACCGGCCTGATTGCGGCCATGGGCCTGGTTGCGGCGCTGACGTTTTTCGTGATCATTTATCTGGCCGCGCGTTCGCACCGCAACCCGCGCGTCAGCGGGACCGAAGCGCTGGTCGGCCACCGCGCCGAGGCGATCTCCGATTTCGCCGACGGCCAGGGTCGGGTACACATTGAAGGCGAGGACTGGAGCGCAAGCGGTCCGGACAGTATTCAAAGCGGCGACAGTGTCGAAGTCAAGGCGGTCGACGGCCTGGTCCTCAAGGTGCGTCCCGTTACCCCCTCATCCCGAGACTGAAACCCAAGGAGTCTGCTCTCATGAATCTCGACTTTCTGTATTTCCTGACCACGGTGGTGGTGATCCTCGTTTTGTTGATCGCCAACACCATCAAGATCCTGCGCGAGTACGAGCGCGGGGTGATCTTTACCCTGGGCCGCTTCTACAAGGTCAAGGGCCCGGGTTTGATCATCGTCATACCGTTCATCCAGCAGATGGTGCGGGTCGATCTGCGCACCATCGTGCTCGATGTACCGACCCAGGACGTCATCTCGCGCGATAACGTCTCGGTCAAGGTCAACGCGGTGATCTACTACAAGGTCATCGATCCGCAAAAGGCCATCATCAACGTCGAGCGCTTCATGGATGCCACCAGCCAGCTGGCCCAGACCACCCTGCGGTCGGTGCTCGGCAAGCACGAGCTCGACGAGATGCTGTCCGAGCGCGACAAGCTCAACGAGGATATCCAGGTCATCCTCGATCGCCAGACCGACGGCTGGGGGGTCAAGGTCAGCAACGTCGAGATCAAGCACGTCGACCTGGACGAATCCATGATCCGCGCCATCGCCCGCCAGGCCGAAGCCGAGCGCACCCGGCGCTCGAAGGTCATCCTGGCCGACGGCGAGCAGCAGGCGGCCAAGAAGCTGGTCGAGGCGGCCACCGAGCTGGCCGAAGCACCCAGCGCGATGCAGTTGCGCTATCTTCAGACCCTGAGCGAAATCGGTGGCGAGAACAATTCCACGATCGTCTTCCCGCTGCCGCTGGACGTCATTCGTCCCTTCATGAAAAATATGGTCACCAACAAGGACAACAAGGAGAAGTCATGAAACCGAAAATCGTTCTTTGCCTGAGTTCGCTGGCCGCCCTGGTGCTGACGCTGCCGGTGCTGGCATCAGAGACCTGGTTCGGCCAGACGCCTGAGACCGAGACCGCGCCGGTGGGCGTTGTCGAGGTGCTGGCCGGCAGCGATGAGCTGATCGATCAGCCGCTGACGGTGACCGGTCGCATGACCGATGTCTGCACCGGCCGCGGCTGCTGGGCGGTATTTGAGCAAAACGGCGAGATGCTCCGGATCAAGGTGCGCGACCACAACTTCGCGATTCCTTCCGAGCTGCGCGGGCAGGCCGTGGCCCACGGCGTCCTGGAGCGGGTCGAAGTCTCGCCCGAGTACGCCCAGCGCATGGTCGACCAGTACGGCGCCGACCCGATCGTGCTCGAGCGTCTGTATGAACTGCAGCTGATCGCCGACGGCGTGCGCTTTATCGGCGAGTCCTAAAACGGCGGTAGTGGGCCACGCGGCCCACTAGTCGTCCCATTCCGGCGCCAGCCCTTCGGGCTGGCAAAACCGCATCTCGCGGTCGAGTTCGGCGATGCGCTGACGGTCGTCGGCGCTGAGCGCAAAGTCGAAAATTTCGATATTGGCCTTGATGTGGTGGGGGTTGGAAGTGGCCGGAATGGCCGCTACCCGGTCCTGCTCAACCAGCCAGCGCAGGGCGACCTGGGGCGCGGTCTTGTCGTACTGCGAGCCGATTTCCCACAACACCGGATCGTTGACCGCATGCGCCCTGGCTAACGGCGTGCAGGCGAGCAGCACCAGGTTGTATTTGGCCAGCACGCAGCGCAGCCGCTCTTGCGCCAGGTAGAC
The DNA here is from genome assembly GCA_048616735.1 of Wenzhouxiangella sp. Classification (GTDB taxonomy): domain Bacteria; phylum Pseudomonadota; class Gammaproteobacteria; order Xanthomonadales; family Wenzhouxiangellaceae; genus Wenzhouxiangella. The sequence goes on from JBMCIV010000177.1 coordinate 3,893, forward strand.
GTGGTATTCGACCTGGCTGGCCGACAGCATGTCTTCTCCGCAAAAGAATATGGCCTTCTCGATCTGGTCGATATTGAAGTGGCTCAGGCCGATGTGGCGCGCCAGCCCGTCGCCGCGCGCGCGCATCAGCGCCTCCAGGGTGTCGTTCATGCCGTGGTCGCCGAACACCGGCCAGTGCAGCAACAGCAGGTCGACGTAGTCGCTGCGCAAACGCTCCAGGCTTTCGTGGACCGAGGCGATCAGGTCATCGGACGCGTATCGATCCACCCAGACCTTGGTGGTGATGAACACGTCCTTGCGGTCCACGCCCGATTCGGCCACC
>JBMCIV010000178.1:0-4190 GCA_048616735.1 Wenzhouxiangella sp.
AGGGACGGCTGGTCGAGTACGGCACCGCCGAGCAGATCTACACCGCCCCGCAACAGGACTACACCCGACAGCTGCTGGCGGCCATCCCGAAAGGACTGTGAAGCCGTCGCGGCCCTGCATCTGGCTGCTGTCGGCCTATCACGCCGACAGTCATGCCGCCTGGACCGACTGGCTCACGGGCTGCTTTACGGCAGTCGATTGGCGGGTCCTGAGACTGCCCGGGCGTCATTTCGCCTGGCGCATCCGCGGCAACCCCTTGAGCTGGCTGGATGCTCTACCCGCCGAGCGCCCTGACCTGATCCTGGCCACCTCCATGGTCGATCTGGCCACGCTCAAGGGCCTGCACCCGCGCCTGCACGATGTGCCCTGCTGGCTGTACTTCCACGAAAACCAGTTCGCCTATCCGCAAAGCCCGCGCCAGTTCCGCAGCCTGGACCCGTGCATGGTACAGGTCTATGCCGCGCTGACCGCCGACCGGATCTTGTTCAATTCGCGCTTCAACCACGACAGCTTCTTCACCGGGATCGAGGCGCTGATGCAGCGCCTGCCGGATCACCGGCCGGCGGGGCTGCGCGCCCGTCTGGAAACCCGCGCCGAGATACTCCCGGTACCAGTCCAGCCGATAAAACCGGCCAAAAGTCGCGATCATGGCCTGATCGTCTGGAATCATCGCTGGGAATACGACAAAGCGCCAGAGCGCTTCGCGACCGCGATGGTGGCGCTGGACCGGCGGGGCCTGGATTTCCGCCTGGCCCTGTTGGGCAAGCGGGGCGAACGCGTGCCCGAGCCCCTGGCGCGCCTGCGCAGGGAACTGGCGCAGCGCATCGTCGCCGATGGTCATCTGCCGGGGGCCGACTATGCAGCCCTGCTGGGCCGAGCCGGCATCGTGGTCAGCACCTCCGTCCACGAGTTTCAGGGGCTGAGCGTGCTCGAAGCCGCCAGCGCAGGCGCCCGGCCGCTGGTGCCCGACGCGCTGTGTTATCCCGAGCAATACCCGCGCGGCTACCGCTATGACCCGGACGACCCGAAGGCCCTGGTGGGTCGGCTGGCAGGCTGGCTGACCGGTGCGTTGCCTGAACCGATTGAGCCAAGCGACTGGCTGGCCTCGTCGCTAGTGGGCCATGCGGCTCAGCCGCATTGCGGGCGTGCACGATGTCTCGTCCTGACCGTGGGGCCGTCTCATCCGCCGCATGGCCCGCTAGTCGGCAGCCAGCTCGGCCTCAACGGCGTCCAGATGCTCGCGCGCCTCGACCGTGCGATGGAAATCAGCCCCGGCGGTAGCGTCCAGATCCCCGACCGCCCGGGCCAGCGCCTCGCGCGCTTCATCCAGCAGGCCGGCATCACGAGCGCTGCGACCCAGCCCGAGACGGAACATGCCCAGGCGGAAGCGATTGTCGGGGTCCAGGCGCTCGGCCTGCTCCAGCGCGCTGCGGTGCAGCGACAGCGCTTCTTCGGTCCGGCCGAGGTCGAGCAGACAGTTGGCCAGGTTGTAGTCGGTGACAACGCTCTGCGAATGTTCGGCGCCGTAAATCTGGTAAGCGCTGGCGCGGGCGCGCTGGTAGAACGGCAGCGCGTCGGCGGGACGGCCCTGCTGGCGCAGACTGCCGGCCAGGTTGCTGACCGAAGGCAGCACGCTCGGATGATCGGAGCCGAACAGATTTTCGCCCATGGCCAGCGCGCGGCGCAGCAAAGGCTCGGCTTGGGCGTATTCCTGCTGGCGCAAAAATACGACGGCCAGATCGTTGAGGGTGCTGATCTCGGCGGCTTGGGCGCGCGGATCTTGCCAGGCCGAGACCTCTGAGAGCACCTGGCGGTAACGCTCGATCGCCTCATCGAAGCGGAAATCGTCCGAGTACACCTGGGCCAGGATGCGCAGCCCGCTGAGGCGCTCGGCGATGCCGGCATTGTCCTCCACGTCGGCCGAGTCGGCTATGGCTTCGAGCAGCAGGTCCTCGGCTTGCCCGTAACGTTGCCGGGCCTGAAGAACGCTGGCCTTGACGATCAGCGCAGCCAGGGTGAGCGAATCGGTGGCCGGAAACTCGGCCCGAATCGGGCCAAGCGCCTGATCGATCCGCGCCAGGGCCTGCTCCTCGCGGCCCAGCATCAGCTCGATCTGGGCCAGTTCCACCAGGGCGCCCAGGTAGACAGGACGGGGCCCGACAGATTCGCTCAACTCGACCGCCGAGACGATCTGTGCGCGCGCGGACTCCAGTTCGCCCACCGCCCGGTACGCCGAGCCAATCGTGTACTGGATGTCGGCCAGCACCTGCGGCTGTTGCGCCAGTTCCACTTCGGCGCGCTCGGCGCCCTGGCCCAGCAGGCGCCGCAGCAGGCCCGTGTCAAAGCCTTCGGCCCAGACCGGATCGACCGAGCGGAACAGGTTTTGCACGAACCGCGCCGACTGCTCGGCCCGCTCGGCCTGAACCCGCGCCCGATCGCGTTCGGCCTGGGCCTGGGTGAGGCCCCAGGTGGCCAAGCCCAGCCCGGCCAGCAGGGCAAGGAAAACCACCGCGCCGGCGGCCACCGGCAAGCGGTTGCGGCTGAAGAACTTGCGCCAGCGATAGCGCAGCGTGGCCGGGACGGCCTCCACCGGGCGATTGTTCAGGTGGCGCGAAATCTCGTCGGCCAGGGCGGCGGCCGAAGGATAGCGCCGATCGCGATTTGGCGAGATGGCGCGAGCGACGATCCAGCGCAGCTCCTCGGGCAGCTGGCGCGCGGCGGCGAGCGCTTGCGGTGAGAAACCTTCCTCGGCCGTGGCCTGCGGCTGGAAGGTGCGCGTTTCAAGCGCCGCACAGAAAGAAGTCAGGGCCGCGCCAGAGGCGTCGGCCAGCGGCCGCAGCCCGGTCAGCAGCTCGAACAGCAAGATGCCCAGGGCGTAGACATCGGTCCGGGTATCCAGGCTGGCCGGATCGCCGGCCAGCTGTTCGGGACTCATGTAGGCCCGCGTGCCGGCCCGATCGGTGCGAACAACGCGCGTTTCCGACTCCTCGAGCAGGGTCGTGGCCACCCCGAAGTCGATCAGCTTGGGCAGCGCCCGACCGTCGACTTCGCTGACCAGGATGTTGGCCGGCTTGAGATCGCGATGCAGAATGCCGCGCTGATGGGCGTGCTGTACGCCCTGGCATACCCGTAAAAACAGGCGCAGGCGATCTTTGGCGGCCAGTTTATGCACCCGGCAATAGTCCAGGATGGGCTCGCCCCGCACCCACTCCATAACAAACCAGGGACGGCCCTGTTCGGTCTGGCCGGCGTCCAGGACCTGGGCGATGTAGGGGTGATGCATGCGCGCCAGCAAAGCGCATTCGACCTCGAAAAAGGCGCGACCCGCCGAGCGGGCAAGATCTGCCCTGATCAGCTTGATCGCGACCTGCCGCTGCACCGGTTCGGTCTGTTCGGCCAGGTATACCTCGCCCATACCGCCCGCGCCGAGCAGATGGAGAAGCCTATATGGCCCGATCGCGCGCAGCTCGCCTTCAGGCCAGGCCTCGCCATCAAGCGCGTCACCCTCGAGCTGGGTGCGGTCGTCGTCCTCGGCGTCGTCGCATGTGGCCACGCAGGAATTATAACGATCCGGCCCTGCGGTTCGGCAGCTCCAGATCCGGACCAAGGCAAGGGGTGTGGAACAGCAGATTTCCTACGCCAGGCAAGAGATTTCCTACAAAGGTCGGGCGTTTTTCCGATTGTGCGGCAGGGCGGGCGGGGCTTAGATTCGGGCTTCAGCCGGGTTCTGGGTGGACTGAACGACGGTCTGGATATTGCTGGACCGCATGCTGCTGCGGCCCAACATGCATGAAAGGAGAACCGGATGATACGGACTTTGCTGCGCTTGCCATCACCCAGTTGGGAGCGCGAGCTGGCGACCGGGATCGACTTGGTTGACGACTATCTCAAGCGCATCGACGTAACAACCCAGACCATAAAAATCCGCCGTTGGAGCGGCCTGACAGAAATTCCGATAGGGCAGGTCGTATCCCTGGACGAGTTGTCTGCCTGGTACAGGTTCTCGCCCTTTATTTTTGGTGAAGGCTATCGACTTCAGTGGCTGGATGACCAGGGTCGCCAGCACGCCAGCTTGCTTCCATTAAACAGCGAGTTGGAAAATGCTGATCGCTTTCAAACGGTGATCCACAAGGCGCCTGCGGCGCCAAGACAGGCGCGGGGTTCGGCGTCAAAAGAACTCCCCGGAAGGC
>JBMCIV010000179.1:0-4179 GCA_048616735.1 Wenzhouxiangella sp.
ATCACCGCCCGCATCGGCAAATGGGTGCCCACGTCTCAGGTGATGCTGGAAGAGTCCGGTCTGACGGTCACCGACAACGACGCATCGCCCACCACCCTGACCGAAGGCACCGACTACCTGGTCGACCTGCGCAACGGCGCGATTCTGGCGCTGGAAGGCGGCGCCATCACGGACGGCGACACCATCCTGGTCTCGGCCAGCTACGGCGGCCGCGAAGGCTTCAAGATCAGCGCCGGTCGTCGTGAAGCGATTACCGCCGCGTTTTTGCTGGACGGTCGTTCGCTGCGCCCGGAAGACGCTGGCAAGGTCATCCGCTGGAAGGCCGACCGCATCAACTTCCGGCCCGCAGGCGGCAACGACCTGATGAGCCAGGAATGGTTGAGCGCGCAGTTCAGCGGCACGATCCTGATTCCGCAGGGCGCGTCCGAGCCGTTCACATACGAAGAATACTCAGCGGTCGCCTGATGGACCGGCTGAAGGTAAAGATCACCGGCCCGCACACCCACGCGGGCCGCGTGATTCCCATCGGTGAGGTGATCGAGGTCCCGGCCAAGGTTGCGCGAATCATGTGCAGCGTCTGGAAAACCGCCGAGCCTTACGAATGGCCCGAGCCGAAGCGGAGCAAGAAGCGTGCTGCGAAAGATTCGTGAGGTGCTGGCCCGGCCGCGCCGGTTCCGGCGTTCGCTGGCCAAGGCCACGCCGCTGATCGACGGGCGCGAGACGCGCAAGGTGTCTGCTGCCCTCGGCTATCGGGCCGACGTCGCTGAACAGATGATCGCCGAGCTGCCGTTCGAGCCCCGCGAGACCTACCCGGAGCGTGCCCTGGAGTGGGCGCGTGGCCAGTAACGGTTTCATCCGGATCGATGACAGCCAGGTCCGCGAGCTTGAGTCGCTGTTCAGCGGGATCCTGCCGAAGGAACTGACCCGCGCCCGCCGCACGGCACTGTCTCGCACCCGGCGCGGCGCCCAGCAGCGCGTGTCCACGCTGATCCGCGACCGGGGCGCCACTCGATACAACATCCCGGCCCGGCGCGCAAAGGACGGCATCCGCATCACGCCGCTGCGCAACCAGGCGTTTTTCGTCATCGGCTCCAACAAGCCGATCAGCCTGACCAGCTACACCGGCACCCGCGATCTGATCCGTTCAGGCCGGGGCGTATCGGTGGCCGTCATCAAGGGGCAGCGCACGCGCATTTCGAGCGGCTTCATTCGCCAGCCCACCGGCGGCCCGCAGGTATTCCGGCGCGAGTTTGCCGGCGGCAAACAGGTCGGGCGCTACCCGATCCGCCGACTGACCGGCCCATCCATCGCCGACATGATGGCGCGCAACGACGCCGAAGCTGACCTTGCCGACTCCCTGCAAGACCGCTTTGACAGAGAACTGAAAGGCGCCATCACGGCCGCCCTGAGACGGAGACGATAAGTGGCAAAGCGTAGGGCAGAGGTCGAAGTCACACTACGCGACCGGGCCACGGCAGGTCTCAAGCGGCTATCCGGCGGGTTCGGTGGGCTGACCAAGGCGATTGGCCTGGTCTCGGCTGCAGCGTCCGCGCTCACCGGCTTCCTGGGCGCGCGCTTTCTGACCGGCGCGATCCGCTCGGCCGGGCAGTTCAGCGAGGCCATGTCGGCGGTCGCCGCCGTCACCGGCGCATCGACTGAAGAACTGCAGGCCCTGCGCGATGCCGCTGACCAGGCCGGCGCGTCAACGCGCTTCACCGCGACGGAGGCCGCCAACGGTCTCGAGGAACTGGCGCGCTCCGGCCAGAACGCGAACCAGGCCATCGCCACGCTGAACCCGGTGCTGGCGCTGGCCGCCGGTAACCAGCAGACCGTCGCCGAGTCGGCCATCCAGGTCACGACCGCGCTGAACGCCTTTGGCCTGGCGGCTGAAGATGCCGCCCGCGTGTCGGACGTCTACACCCGCGCCGCTCAGCGATCAGCCCAGACCACCGGGCAGCTGGCGCAGGCCATGTCGACGGTGGCGCCGGTCGCCCGGCAGGCAGGCCTTGATGTCGAGCAGACCTCCGCGCTGATCGGCCGGCTGGCAGACCAGGGCTTCCGCGGCGAGCGCGCTGGTACGGCGTTGCGCAATGCCCTGTCGCAGCTGCAGGACCCGTCAAGCAAGTTCAGCCAAGCGCTGGATGACGCGGGCATCACGACCCGGAACTTCATCGAGGTCATCTCTGAACTGGAGCAGGGCGGCGAAGCGGCCGAGGTCGCCATTCGCGCGCTCGGGCTCGAAGCCGCGCCGGCCATCCAGTCGCTGGTCGCCGGCGGCGCCCCGGCGCTGCAGGGGCTGGTCGCGGAACTGCGCAATGCGGCCGGGGCGTCTAACGATGCTGCCTCCGCGCTTGAGAACAACCTGCCCGGCGCTCTGCGCAGCCTGGGCAGTGCGGTAGACGCCGCGCGCCGGAAGCTGGTCGAGCCGCTGGTCGACAAGCTCACCGAAGACATCCAGACGTTCACAGAGCGCGTCCGGGACTTCACCGAGTCCGATACGCTCGGCCGGCTGCGCGATCTGCTGGTCAACACCTTCGACGCGGCAAAGAGCGCGGTTGCTGAGTTCATCAACGGCGTCGACTTCGACGCAGTCGAGCGCTCGCTGGCGGAGTTCACGAGCAGCGCCCAGGAGAAGCTGGCCAACTTCGGCCAGACGGTCAGCGGCTTCGTCAAGGGCTTCGATACCGTCGTCGGCGCCACTCAGGTCGCAGTAGGCACCCTGCGCACAGCCTTCAATGGCCTGGGCATCCTGATCAGCGGCGCGCTTGATCTGATCGTCGGCTCGTTCGCCCGGGCGGCCGAGTCCGTCAACCTGGTCACCGGCGGCTTCGTCGGCGGCGTGCGGCGCACGGCTGAAGAGCTCCGGCTGATCCAGTCCGACATTCGCTCGAGCACGCGAGACTTTGTCGATGCCGCAGCCGCCGGCAACGCGCAGATCGTCGCCGGCTTCGAGCGGCTGGGCAATGCCGGCAAGCAGGCCGGGCGCGACATCAAGGCAGGCACAGACGAGGCCACGTCCGGCGTCGATGACACGGCGGCCGCAGCCGAGCGGGCCGAAAACAACCTGTCCCGCCTCAAGTCCGAGATGCTGCAGGCCGGCGCGTCGGCTGAGTCGCTGGGGATCAAGTCATCAAGCGCTGCCGATGGCCTGGAGCAGACCGCCGAGGCCAGCAGCACGCTCGCCGGTCGCTGGCAGGGCCTGATCCGCAACGCCGTCGGCCTGGGCAGCGCTGCGCAGGAAGCCGCAGAGAAAGCCAAGCGCACCGCCGAGGTGTTTCCGGACCTGGGCGAGAAGGGCGAGGAATCGTTCAAGCGCACTGACGATGCCGCGCGCTCCGCATCCGATGGCGTCAAGGGCGTAGGCGAGGCCGCAGAGCAGGCCGGCGGCAAAGTCGGCAACGTCGGCGGCTTCATCAACGGGATCCTCAACAGCTGGCGCGAACTGTCCGACAGTGCCGCATCGGCGGTCAACCGCTTCACCGAAGAACTCGGCCGGGGCGTCAACTCGGTTCAGGGCTATTTCACCCGGCTGGCGCGGTTCACCCAGGACCTGCGCAAACAGCAGACCCGGCAGACCGAAGAGGCCGACCGGCTGATTCAGGAACTGGATCGCGTCGGCGACCGCTTGGGCGGCGTCTCACGGGCACAGCAGCTGCTCAATCGCGAGGTGCAGCTGCTCGATACCAGCCAAGTCGAGGCGCTCGAGAGCGCCATGCGCGCCGCGGCTGACGAAGCCGACCGCGCGCGCCAGTCCAGCGCCGACCTGGTGCAGGGCCTGGAGGACGATCTGCTCCGGTTGGAAGGCCGCACCGAGGAGCTGGAAAAGCGGCGGCTTGATCGACAGAAAGCCGAAATTCAGGCGCAGCTGCAATCCAACGCGCTCGACGAAGAGGCCCGCGGCAACCTGCAGCGCGCCCTGGATCTGATCAACAAAAAGGCCGCCATCCGCGAGCAGCAGGCCCAGCAGGCGCGTTCAGAGGCCGAAGGGTCCGAGCGTATCGCCGAGGCCGCAGAGCGCGAGGCCGACGCCCTGGAGCGCTCCAGCCGCCAGCGCAGAAGCGAGACCAACACGCGCACCGGGCGCATCGAGATCGACCTGCGCACCACGGCCAGCGAGAACGGCGCGCCGAACTTCAGCCAGGCCGATCTGGCGAATCTGGCGAACCAGCTGACGCCTAG
>JBMCIV010000180.1:0-4138 GCA_048616735.1 Wenzhouxiangella sp.
CGCCGGCCACTCCTACTTCGTGAACAACACAGACGAGCAGATGGCGCGCGTGCGCCAGGTCTTCGATGCTCTCTTTGATCAGGTGGCGCACGATGCGCTCAAGCTCGCTGGCCGGCAGCAGCGTTGGAGCAGAGTCCGGTTCGTCGTGCTCGTGTGCCGGCAGACGAGCCGAGGCCGAGAAGCCCTCGGCAAGACTGGATTCAACCACCAGCAGCTGGCGAGCGACCTCGAGCAGGGTCGGATCGTCGACGTCGCTGCCAACCGAGGACAGGCGTTTGGCCTGCTGTACGATTCGCTCGCCCAGCGCGTCCAGGCCGATCATGGCCAGGCTTTCGCCGACCGATTTGAGCAGTTCGGTCTGATGTTCCAGGACATCCGGGTCGCGATCGCTCTCAAGCTGGGAGCCGAGTACCTCCTTGATTCGCGCCAGATCTTCCTGCGCGGCCTCGGTCACCGCCCGAATCAGCTCGCGATTGCGTCCAGCCAGAAACACGCTGGCTTCCAGCTCGGGCTCGGCCAGCGCATGTTGGAAGTCAAAGGCTTCGGCCAGTTCCAGGGTAGTCGGTGATGCGACCGGGGCCGAGGCGACCTGGAAGAGCACGGCTCGAACCGCGCTGTCGGCGCGGTTGCCGATGGTCAGTTCGTCGGCTTCGCCGCAGACTTCTTTGAGCAGGGTGTCGAGGCGCGAGAAGTGGCGCGAAACATCGGCCGAGAACTCGACCTGACGATCCTCGATCAAATCAGCGAGGCCGGCCAGGGCCCAGGCCAGTCGCCGCAAACCGTTGGGCAAGAGCGGATGGTTGCGGACCCGCATCAGCGCATCGCCAACGTCGCTGAAAAGCGCAGGCGTTCGGTCGCCGGTCAGGTAATTTCTCAAGGCCAGCTGAAACTGCCGGCGCAGGTCGGGGAAGCTGGGCGAACCGTCGGCCTGCTCGGCCGGCGGGCGCACACCGCTCAGGCGCACGGGGAAGAAGTCGGCCTTGTCCAGCGCAGGCTGTCCGGCGGTTACCCGCAGATCATTGATGACCGGAAGGATGATGCCGATCTGGTCGCTGCCGCTGGCCTCGACGTAGTCCAGGTAGTCGGGCAGGATGGCCGTTGCCTCCAGAACGGTCTGCAGCGCCGCATCCGTATCCACGCTCTCGCCGTTCAAGGCGATGAGCGCGTCGCGCATGGCCTGGGCCATCAGGTCGCCGCTTTCGAAATTCAGCACCGACAGGCTGCGGTGCACTTTTTCACAGGCCTCGGTGGCCTGCTCCAGCAGCTGGCTGCGGTCGCTGGCCTCCTCGTCGGCCCAGGATTCCAGCGAGTTGCGCACCTCGACGCACAACTCCTCGAGCATCGGGCGGGTCCATTCCAGCGACTCCCGGCTCAGCGGTGCCTGACTCACGGCCTGTCTCCGCCGTTCCCGAGCGACTCGGGCTTAGCGCAGTTGAAGCCTGTCACGCGCTGTCATCCTCGGGCAGCTTGAAGTCCGAGACCGATTCGCGCAATTCCCGAACCAGCTCCGCCAGGCTGGCCACGGAGCTGGCGGTCTGGCCGGTGCCCTCGCTGGTCTGGACCGAGATGTCGCGAATGCCGTTCATCATTTCGGCAATGCGGGTCGCGTTGCGCGATTCTTCCTGGGCCTGAAGCGAGATGTTCTGAATCAGTCCGGCCAGGTCGTTGGAGACCCTTTCGATCGATTCCAGCGCCTCGCCGGCGTCCTCGGCCAGGCGCGCCCCGGACACGACCTGGGCGGTGGTTTCTTCCATCGAATTGACCGCTTCGGAGGTGTCGGACTGGATGGTCTGGACCAGGGCCTCGATGCGTCGCGTGGCGTCGGTGGCGCGTTCGGCCAATCGCTGCACTTCGTCGGCGACCACGGCGAAGCCGCGCCCGGCGCCGCCGGCCGAGGCCGCCTGGATGGCGGCGTTGAGCGCCAGGACGTTGGTCTGCTCGGACAGGCCGTTGATCAGCTCGACGATGTCGCCGATTTCCTGGGAGGACTCGCCCAGCCGCTTGATCCGCTTGGAGGTCTCCTGAATCTGGTTGCGAATATTGTCCATGCCGGCGATGGTCTGGCGCACCATGTCGGCGCCGCGGTTGGCGGTCTCGACCGAGCTCTGGGCCACTTCGGCCGATTCGTTGGAGCGCCCGGCCATGTCGTCGAACGAGCGCGCCATGTCGTTGATGGTCACCGTGGCCTTGCCGATTTCCTTGGCCTGGTGTTCGCTGGATTCGGCCAGCTGCATCGTCGTTGCTCGCGTCTCCTGGGCTTGCGCGGCGACCTGGCGAGCGGTGCTGTTGACCCCGGCGACCAGATCACGCAGGGCTTCGACGGCATAGTTGATCGAGTCGGCGATGGCGCCGGTGACGTCTTCGGTGACCGTGGCCTCGACGGTCAGGTCGCCGTCGGCCAGCGAGCTCATTTCGTCGAGCAGCCGCAGGATGGCCTCCTGGTTGCGCTGGTTGATTTCGGCGGTCAGGCGGGCGCTGCGGCGCTGGTTGCGGTACGCGCCCAGACCGAGCGAGAACAGCACCAGCAAAGTCGCTGCCGCCAGCGCGATGCCGGCGGTGACCGAGGGCCACAGCTGTTCCTCGCCGAGGTTGCCGTAGTCCTCGGCCAGGATCGCCGCCTGAACGGTCAGATCCTCGGCGTCCAGGCCAATCTCGTCGGCGGCCTGACGCACCTCGACCAGATCGGTCGAGGCGGTCAGGATGGTATCCAGGTCGCCGCCGACGGCATCGAAAAGATCGCGCACGACCTCGAGCGCCTGCACCGCTTCGGCGTCCTGGACCGTGTTGATGTCCAGGTCTTGGTCACCGCTGATCAGGCCCTGCAGCACGCGTGCGAACAGGTTGGCGTCGCGGCTGAACGCGTCGGCCGCGGTAATCGCTCCTGTGCCGCCGGCGACGATGTTGCCGACCTCGCGCAGCATGCGATCAGCCAGCGCCAGCTGGCGACTGGCGACATAAATCTGCGCCGGCTCGGCGCGCACCTCGATCAGTCGCTGCACGGCCTGGTCGGCGGCGCCCTGCAGGCGCGGAACCGCTGCGGCGAAGTCGGCCGCCGCGGCGGCCAGGGCGACCAGCCGATCGGCGCGCTCGATGAGCAGGCCCGAGTTGCCGTCGATTCGAAGCCAGATGTCTTCCAGCGTGGCCAGGGATCCGCTGACCGCGTTCGGCGACGGCGGAAGCGCCAGGTCGGGATCGCCGCGGCGCAGAACCGTGACGGCGCGGTCAATGTCGCTGCGCAGTCCGGCAAGATCGTTCAAGGCATCAACATCACCCTGCGCCGCTTCGCCGGCCGTCCTGGCCAGCTGCTGCGCGCCAACCTGGATCGAGGTGGTCAGGGCGAGGTACTCAGCCTGCTGGCTGGAGCGCTCGTTGAGCAGGTAAAAGTTCCAGGAAACCGCAGCCAGAAGTGCGGCGAGTAAAATGAACAGCAGCACCTGCATCGGCGACAGTTTCTGTGAGGCTCCCTTGCTTGCAGCACGGCTCATTGTGTTTCCTCGTTCATTCTGACGTTGATGGATGCCATCTCAGCGGTCTTCGCGGGCGCCGTTCATGAAGTCGGCGCGCTGCTCCAGATCTTCGAGCTCGAAAACCCCCCAGCGGGTATCGCCGGCGGGAAAGGACCGGTGGACCAGGCCCGACAGCGGCGTGCTCTGCCACTGGTCGTCGGGCTCCAGATCATCGGTGTGGAAATGACGCTGGCCCAGCACTTCATCGACAAGCAGTCCGGCCAGGCGCGACTGCAGCCTGACCAGGATCAGGCGGGTTCGCGCGCTGGTGACGGTCGTATCGCCGAACAGATAGCGCCCAAAGTCGGAGACCGGGGCCAGGTTGCCGCGGATATTGGCAATGCCGAGCAACCAGTCCCGGGTTCCGGGAATCGGCGTATAGGCGGGCGGGGCGATGATTTCCTCGATCAGCTCGATGCGGCACGCCAGATGGTGGTCGCGCACCCGGAACCCCACCCCGGACCAGTTGCTGATTTTCTGCTGTCGCTTGGCCTCACCGGCATCGTGCGCCAAGCTGCGCGTTTCATAGTCGACAAGGCGCGCGAACAGATCACCGGGTCCGGGCTGGGCGCTCGCGTGCTTGGCTGCGGATTGTTCCATCGGCTATATCCCCGAGAAAGCCAGTGCCGTCG
>JBMCIV010000181.1:0-4123 GCA_048616735.1 Wenzhouxiangella sp.
GCTGGAGCAGCCCTTGCCGCACCAGCCGCGTGAGGGCGACAGTAGGGAGCCCGCGCTCAGCGAGATCGCGTGGGCGAATAAGGCCGTGCTGGGTGGCAAGATCCAGAATATTTTGATGCGAACTGCCCATACCGCGATGATGTTGCATAACGTCGGCACTTGTCAATATCTACCGACAAAACGCACGCAGCCTGGTATCCTTTGCCTGCCGATGCCGGACACAGTGTTCTGACCCAGGCAGCGCAAGACACACTGGCCCAGACTCTGGCCAAAATGCCGAGCCTGCTCGGCAGCCCAAGCGGCGACATGCACGTTCTCTGATACTATTCGACTGGCGACGCGAGCAGGCGGCTCTTCCGGCGCGAGTGCTCCGAAAGACACGGCCGAATCCGGGCCGATCTAGGGGCAGGAGTCGAATTTTTCAGTCAATTTGGCCCTATTTTTTAATGCAACATACCCCGTATTTTTGGGCACACTTGTTTTTGATTGACCTCTATGGCAATCCGGTCTAACCTCTGAAACACAGCATTTAGAGGCACTCCAGCGGATCTCACATCAGTTTAAACATCGGGGTTTATCTGGATTCGGGAGGCAGGGGCCGGAGGTTCAAATCCTCTCACCCCGACCAGGATTTCAAGCCAAAAAGCCAACCAATCGGTTGGCTTTTGCCGTCAAGCGCCAGCGGCAAAGGTCGGGAGTCTGACCTGCCGCCCCTTACCAACCCGCATCGGACCAGAAGCGCGGCGGGCGGCGTTCGACCACCTCCAGCACCTGCCGATCGATCAAGCGGCGGCCGTTTCGATCCCAGCTCTCCACGCTCAAGGCATGCATGCCCACGGGCAGGCTCGCCGGCAGGCGCGCTCGCCACAGATGAACATTGCGATCGCCCAGCGATCGACCCTGGGGACGCGGCACGCCCTGGTTGCTGCGGCCCTTGAAGCTCTCATATCCCTGCGCTCTGGGGTCACCCGAGCGGCTGACGATGGCCCGGCGGGCGTCGCTGGCCTGGCGTCGAACCGAAAACGGATCGGCGTACAGCGCGCCGGTCAGGGGCGCCTCGCCCTGCCCGGCCTGGGTGCGCTCCAGCTCGAACCACTCGCCCTCGCCCAAACGGGCCCGCACGCGCGTGGAGCGGCTGCCGAGCCAGACGTTGGCCGTCAGGTACACCCCTTCGGCCAGGTCGTCGAGGGTGACCATGAATTCATCGGGCAGGTCGTGGATGGAGACCGGCGGCACCGGCTCGCGCTCGTCTTCGGCCTGCTCCATCCAGGCATCCAGCTGTGCGTACCAGTCCCGGAACAAAGGTGTGTTCAGCGACACCCACTGCCCGCGCCGCGGGTCCAGGCGCGCGCCGCGGTAGCGTTCGCGGTAGTCGCCCCCGTCGAAGTCGAGCAGGACCACGCCCTTGGGCCCGCCCATGCGCTGCAGCGCCATGGGAATGCCGTCGATGTCGAAATTGCCCTGCCACCAGGCGCCCGAGGCGGCGCCGGCGATGATGTGGCGAAACGGCAGCGGACCCACGCCGGTGTTTTCCTGCCAGCCGGCATACCATTCGCCCGGCTCCAGGTTTTCCAGGGTATGCGTGTGCCCGGACAGCGACAGCGCCGGACGTCCCTCGAGCAGGGCGTGGATTTCGGCGGTGTTGTCGGTCTGGTGCACCGGTCGGTCGGCGTCGCTGAAAGAGACCAGCGGCACGTGATGGAGCAGTACGATCAGGCGGTCCTGCGGGATATGGTCAAGCAGGTTGGCCAGCCACTGCAGCTGGGTTTCCGGCAGGCGGCCGTTATAGCGCGGCCGATCGCCGAGGCAGAACTCTCGGCCCGGGCGCGCAGCATCGGTCTGTCCGCAGGGGTAGACGACGTTATTGAGCACGACGAAAGTGGCCTGGCCGATCTCGAAAGCGTAGTAGGTCGGCTTGACCATCCGGCGCCAGGAATCGCCCGAGTGGGCCGGATCGGTGGCGTCGAAATCCAGATCGTGGTTGCCGAACACCAGCCACTGCGGCACCCCGACCGTGGCCCCTGCAGCCAAAAGCCGATCGAGCAGATCCAGGTCATCGCCGACCACGTCGCCGACATAGATCATGCAGTCGCCCGCCTCCAGGCCCTCGTCGAGCAGATCGCTGACCGTGCTCGAGCGGAAAAAGCCCACCTCCTGGTTGGAATAAGTCTGGCTGTCGCCGATCACCGCGCAGCGGAAGGCCTCGCCGGCCGGCGCCGCTTGCAGGGCAAAATCGACGCTCTCTGGCAGCGGACCGGGATCGGGCAGGCCACCGAAGCGCAGCGCCTCCGGTGTCCCCCCGGCCTTGTAGCTGAAGGCAAACTGCGGGATCTGGCGCTCATCGACCGGCACCCGCCAGCCCGAGGGCTGGACCACGCTGAGGTCCATGTCCGCCCGCGCCGGCAACAGCCAGGCCCCGTCGGCCGCGGTTTCGACCAGGTCGAGACCGTTGGAGACCAGCACCCCCGCCACCCCCGGCTCACCTGACTGGCGCAGCCCGTCACCGTTGAGATCATGGAAGACGTGACCCGAGACGGTCTCGTCGGCCTGGGCCGTCGCCAGCAGCAGAAAGAAGCCGAGGCCGGGCAGGGTCTTGAGAAATCGGCTGTGCATGTTTGAGACTCCACTGTGATGTCGGGTCGACCAGATCTTGGCGGCCGCTTGTTGCAGGGACATGAAAACAGGCTCTTGGTGTGGCCTGGCGGTCAACCGCTGCCCAGCAGCAGCTCGAGCTCTTCAGGCCCAAGGTCGGTGGCACCGCCACCGCCTAACAGACCGTCAATCAGCTCGCGTTTGCTGGCCTGCAGGCGCTGCACGCGCTGTTCAATCGTACCTTCGGTTAAAAGCCGATAGACAAAGACCTTGCGGTCCTGACCGATGCGGTGGGCACGGTCGGTGGCCTGGTCTTCCACGGCCGGGTTCCACCATGGATCGTAATGGATCACGGTATCGGCGGTGGTCAGGTTCAGACCCACGCCGCCGGCGCGCAGGCTGATCAGAAACACCGGTGCATCACCCCGCTGAAACGCTTCGATCACCTTCTGCCGGTCGCGGGTGCGGCCGGTGAGTTTGACAAAACCGATGCCGCGTCGAACCAGCTCCTGTTCGATCAACTCGAGCATGCGGACAAACTGCGAAAACAGCAGAATGCGTCGGCCCTCGATCACCATTTCGGGCAGCAGGTCCATCAGCAGCTCCAGCTTGGCCGACTGCGGTGCGCTGGCCGAGCCCGTGTGCTCGGTCCAATCGAGCAGGCGCGGATCGCAGCAGGCCTGACGCAGCCGCAGCAGGGCATCCAGAATCACCATCCGGCCGCGCTCGGCGCCCTGGGCCTTCAGGGCCGAGCGCACGCGCTCACGCATCTCCTCGCGCAGCGATTCGTACAGGCGGTGCTGGCTGCCGACCAGCGGGACGCTGCGCACGATCTCGGTCTTGGCCGGCAGCTCCGGCGCCACCTCGGCCTTGGTTCGGCGCAGAAAGAACGGCCGCACCCGACGCGCCAGCAAAGCCCGGCGCTCTGAGCTGCCGAATTGCTCGATCGGCAGGCGGAACTGGGCCCGGAACGCGCGCTCGGCGCCGAGCAAGCCCGGCATCAGAAAGTCGAACTGGCTCCAGAGCTCGCCCAGGTGGTTTTCCATCGGCGTACCGGTCAGGCACAGCCGATGGCGGGTCTGCAGGCGGCGGACAGCGCGCGCGGCGCGGGTACGCGGGTTCTTGACGGCCTGGGCCTCGTCCAGGATCACCAGGTGCCAGCGCTCGCGCTCGAGCCAGTCGATATCCCGCGCCAGCAGCGGGTAGGTGGTCAGCACCAGGTCGCTGTCGGCGATCCACTGAAAATCGCCCCGGCGCCGCGGCCCGTGCAGCAGCAGCACCTTGAGTTGCGGCGCGAACCGATGCGCCTCGGCGCGCCAGTTGAACATCAGGCTGGTCGGTGCCACCACCAGCGCCGGGCGGTCCAGCCGGCCGGCGTCCTTCTCGGTCAAAACGTGGGCCAGGGTCTGGACCGTCTTGCCCAGTCCCATATCGTCGGCCAGGATGCCGCCAAACCCGGCCTCGCGCAGAAACTGCAGCCAGCCCAGCCCCTGGCGCTGGTAGTCACGCAGTACGGCCGCCAAGCCGGGCG
>JBMCIV010000182.1:0-4110 GCA_048616735.1 Wenzhouxiangella sp.
TCGATCGCGACCAGGATCGGGAGGGCATTCGCGCCTCGCTGGCGCAGGTCGACGATCTGCTCGACGACCAGATCGAGCGCGGCATTCCGGCCGCCAACCTGGTCCTGGCGGGCTTCTCCCAGGGCGGGGCGATCGCCTTGCGCTGCGGCCTGGCGCGGGGCCGCGCGCTGGCCGGGATCATGGTGCTTTCGGCCTACCTGCTCGAGGCCGACCGGCTTTCGGAGTGGTCGGCGGATGATTCGGCGCGCGTGCCGATCTTCATGGGCCACGGCAGTCAGGATCCGGTGGTGCCGGCGGGCCTGGGTCAGGCCAGCGCCGAACGGCTGCGGGCCGCCGGCCATGTGGTCGAGTGGCAGACCTGGCCGATGCCGCATTCGGTCTGCCCTGAAGAAATCGCAGCCATCGATGAGTGGCTCGAACGCTGCTGGGGATGAAGGCCGGCCTGAAGGTGCTGGTGGTCGACGACGAGGCGCCGGCCGTGCGTCGCCTGGAACGACTGCTCGCGGCGCGAACGGACGCCGAGTTTGTCGGCGCCGCCCACAGCGGTGAGCAGGCCCTGGACGCTTGCCGCCGACTGCGCCCGGACGTGGTCCTGATGGACGTGGAAATGCCCGGTCTCGACGGCGTCGAAGCCGCCCGCCGCCTGCAGGGCCAGGCGCGGCCGCCGGCGATCATCTTCGTCACCGCCTTCGAGCGCTACGCGGTCGACGCGTTTGATGTTCAGGCGCTGGATTACCTGGTCAAACCGGTTCGCTCCGAGCGTCTGGACCAGGCCCTGGCGCGGGCGGCGGCCAGGTTGCAGGCGTTGCAAGCGCCGGCAACTCTGAGCGCGCGCCTGGGCGAACGCCTGCTGGCCATCCCGCTGGCCGACGTGCGCCTGCTCCAGGCCGAGGACAAGTACACCTGCGTGCACTACCTGGGGGGCGAGGCCTTGATCGAGGATTCCCTGCTCAGTCTCGAAGACCGCTTCGGTGATCGGTTCGTGCGGATCCATCGCTCGGCCCTGGTCTCGCGCCGGCACCTGCGCGCGCTGTTTCGCGATGAGCAGGGTCACGACCGCGTTGAAATCGACGACTGCCCGGTCCGGCCGGAAGTCAGCCGGCGCAACCTGAGCGCGGTTCGGCACACCCTCAAAGGACAATAGCAAACAAGGACGCTCCATGATTCGACTGGCGACCCGAAAATCCCTTCTCGCGCTCTGGCAGACCGAGTACGTCGCCGACGAACTGCGCCGACACCATCCCGGAACAGCCGTCGAACTGCTGCCGCTGAGTACCCGCGGCGATGAGGTGCTGGACCGCTCGCTGTCCGAAATCGGCGGCAAGGGCGTTTTTTTAAAGGAGCTTGAGCGCGCGCTGCTCGACGGCGAGGCCGACATCGCCGTGCATTCGCTCAAGGACGTGCCGGCCGAGTCTCCGCCGGGGCTCAAGCTCTGCGTGGTGATGCCGCGCGGCGACTGGGCGGACTGGTGGCTGACCGCCGACGGCCGTACCCCCGACGAGCTGCCGGCCGGGGCGCGCGTGGGCACCTCAAGCCTGCGTCGCCAGAGTCAGCTGCTGCGCCAGTACCCCGACCTCGAGGTCGTTCCCATCCGCGGCAATGTGCAGACCCGGATGGGCTTGATGACCAGCGGCCAGGTCGACGCCGTGATCCTTGCCGCCGCCGGTCTGCAGCGTCCGGAGTTTCCGGTCGAGCACAAGCTGATCCTGGGCCCGCCGGACTTCATTCCAGCGCCGGGCCAGGGTGTGATCGTGACCCAGTGTCGGGCCGACGACGCCGCCACGGCGCGCTTGCTGGCGCCGCTGGGGTGCCGGGATACCGCCGACCAGATCGTGGCCGAGCGCGCCGTGGTGGCCACCCTGGGCGGCGACTGCCGCATGCCGCTGGCGGCCCTGGCCCGAATCGATGCGCAGGGGCGTCTGAGCCTGCACGCGCGCCTGTGCAGTCCGGATGGCCAGACTTCGGTGGAGCGGCTGGTTGAAGGCGATCGCGCAGATGGCGCCGCGCTTGGGCGTGAAGCCGGTCAATATCTGCTCGCGCACGGCGGACGCGAGATCATTGCCGCGTTGCCCGCATAGAACCGATTTAAAAAAAACTTTAACGCGGGGTAGACAAGCCTACATGCCGGTGGCATTATCGTCTTCAACGAGAGGTTACGGGATTTTCGTTCAAGTTAGGTTTCCGGGTGCCGTCTACGACTTGTTCTGTTGAGGTGCGTCCCCCTACTGCCAACGCCAACACGCAAGCCCCCAGCACTTTGATAGGGCATGTCAGGCACCCGGAATTTATTGTCTGAAAGCCTGCCGGTCGGCAGGCTTTCTGCTTTCTAGGGCCATGAAATTTCTAGGGCCATGAAACACGAAGCGCTTATTCTGGTCACGCGGTCCGGTGAACAAGGTCTCCGACTGTGTCGCTGGCTGCAGGAGAAGGGGCTTCGCGCCGCGCATTTTGCGCCGGTCGCGCTGGCCGGCCCGGAAGACCCCCAAGCCTGCCGCCTTGAGCTGTTATCGGCCCTGCCGTGCGACCGATTGATCGTGCCGTCGGCCGAAGCGCTGCGACAGGCGGTGGCGCTGGTCGGCCGCGAGGCGCTGACCGGGACTACGCTGATCGTGCCCGGTCCGGGCACGGCCCGGCTTGCGCGCGAGTTGGGGTTTGAGCGCGTCGACTTCCCGCCGTCCGGCGGCACCAGCGAACAGATTCTTAGCTTGCCTTCGCTGCAACAGGTCAGCGGCCTGCGGCTGCTCGTGCTGGCCGCAGCCGGCGGTCGCCAGACGCTGGGCCGCGAGCTGGCCGGGCGCGGAGCCAAAGTGCGCCGGCTGCACGTTTATCGTCGCCTCAGTCAGCCGATCCCGGCGCGCCTGGAAGCCGACTTGCTCGCCAGTCCCGAAGTGATTACCTTGCTCGCCAGCGGGGGTGCGATGGGTGCGCTGGAGGCCGCGCTGGGATCGGCGGCCTGGACCCACCTGGCCGGCGGGCTGATGATCGCTCCGTCGCTCCGGGTCGCGACTTTGGCGCGCGCGGCCGGTGCCGGCCGGGTCGAGGTCGCCGACGGGGCCGATCATGACGCCATGCTGCGCGCCCTGGCCCGGGCGCGCAGCGACCTGCGGGTTTGCGTTACCCTTGATTCATCCACCGGAAGGTTGAGTCCATGAGCAGCAACGACGACAAGCGAGGTCAGGCCAAGGCGACGGATGAAAATTCGGCTGATGCAACTGATGCGGCATCGGACGCTCAGGCCCAGCCGGCATCGGCGCCGGTCCGGGGCGGCGGAAAAGGGCTGGCCGGCCTGGGGCTGCTGCTGGCGGCGGCCGCGCTCGGCGTGAGCGGCTGGCTGGCCTATCAGGCCTACATCGAGCCGGCCTACTTCGAGTCGCGCGACGAGCAGCCCTCTATCGATGTTCAGGCCTTTGAGGAACAGGCGCAGGCAGTGAACGCGCTGGAAGAGTCGCTCGAGCGCGTGAACGCGCAGCTGGGCGCGATCGAGCGCCAGCACGAGGCCGACGCGGATCGACTAGGCAAGCGCGTCGACGGCATCGAGGATCGCATCGACAGCCGCCAGGCGCAGACGGCGTCGCTGGAGCAGGGGCTGGGTCGCGTCGATGAGCGCACCGAGACGCTGGTCGGCCGGGTCGAGACCCTGGAGCAGGACCTCGCCGAACAAAGCGCCGAAGCGGCCGATCTGCGCCGGCGCCTGGAGGCCGCGGTGCAGCAGCTGGACGAGCGCGGCGATCTTGAGCGCGAAGTCGATCGCGATCTGCGCCAGCAAATCCTCATGCTCGAGGCCGCGGGCCTGCTTCGGGCAGGCCAGGACCTGGCCGAAGTGCGGGCCAGTTGGCGCGAGGCCGAGCGCGCCTTTGAGCGCGCCCGCACCCGGCTGGAATCGGTCGACGACGCTCGCCTGGACCCGGTTCGGCGTGCGCTGGCGCGCGAGATCGAGGCGCTGGCGGCCCACCAGGCGCCGGCGTTCGACGCCGGGCTGGCCCGGCTGGAGCGCCTGGCGCGCGCCAGCCGGAGCTGGCCGCTGCAGCTGCCCGGATCAGAGCCCGAAGCCGCCGCGCCGGCCGAAGATCCGGGTTGGCGCGGTCGCCTGGGCAGGA
The DNA here is from genome assembly GCA_048616735.1 of Wenzhouxiangella sp. Classification (GTDB taxonomy): domain Bacteria; phylum Pseudomonadota; class Gammaproteobacteria; order Xanthomonadales; family Wenzhouxiangellaceae; genus Wenzhouxiangella. The sequence continues at coordinate 4,098 of JBMCIV010000182.1, forward strand.
CCTTCGCCTCGCT
>JBMCIV010000183.1:0-4102 GCA_048616735.1 Wenzhouxiangella sp.
CTGGCGGTGGTGCACTCGCCCTGGTTGCTGCTGGCCGTGCCGCTGTTCGGCTACGGTTTTGCCTGGCTGGGCCATTTCCTGTTCGAGAAAAATCGCCCGGCGACCTTCAAGTATCCGTTCTACAGCCTGCTGGGCGACTGGGTGATGTTCGCCGATATGCTGCGCGGTCGGGTTCGAATCTGAGCCATCACACCGGGGCCATGCGCTAGAATCGCAGCCATCCATTGACGGGGAATCACTATGAGCGAGATACCAAGCGACCTGCGCTTTTCAGAAAGTCATGAATGGGTCAGCCACGAAGAGGACGGGGTGGTCAAGGTCGGCATCACCGACCACGCCCAGGAGCAGCTGGGCGACCTGGTGTTCGTTGAACTGCCCGAGGAGGGTGCGACCTTCGGCCAAGGCGATGCCTGTGCCGTAATCGAGTCGGTCAAGGCCGCTTCGGATATCTACACCCCGGTCTCCGGCGAGGTGATCGCGGTCAACCAGGCCATCGTCGATGCCCCGGAGATCATCAACAACGATCCCTACGGCGACGGCTGGCTGTTTTCGGTCAGGCTGGAGGACGCCGCCGAGGTCGAGGGCCTGATGGACGCCGACGGTTACGGCGCCTACATTGAAGACTGAAGGGGCGTGGCCGGCTAGCGGCGCGTGCCGGCGAGCCGGTCGGCGGCGCGAATCGGCTCCGGCAGGCGGTAACGCGGCGTGCAGTCCAGCACCAGGCGCGCGGCCGTTTCCAGGCTTACGCGGTGACCGCTGGAGACAAACACCGGGCGCACGCCCGTGCGCGTGCGCAGCACCCGGCCGATGGTTTCTCCACGATCCTGCAGCGCTGACCACGCGCCGCGCTGCCGCCCAGGCTCGCCGGCCTGACCGCACAGGCGGCTCTTGCCGACCCCGATGGTGCACAGGCCGGTCTCTACCCCCAGGTGACAGGCCACGCCGAAGCGGCGCGGATGGGCGATACCCTGGCCGTCGCAGAGCACCAGGTCGGGGGCCGACGACAGGCGGTCCAGGGCTGCGAGGATGGCCGGCAGTTCGCGAAACGACAGCAGGCCGGGAATGTAGGGCAGGCGGGTGGGCCGTTCGGCGACCGTCTCCTCGATCGTTTCCAGCCCCGGATAGGACATCAGCACGACGGCTGCGCGCGTGGTCCGACCGCCTTCAGGAAAGGCTGCATCGACCCCGGCCACGGCACGTAGCCTTGCCGGCAGCGCGTCGTCGACGACGACCCGCTCGGCCAGCCGGCGCTGCTGCTCGATCAGCGCCGAGACCGCCGGCGGCCCGCCGCCCAATCGCTCAGTACGACAAGCCAAGACGTCGGTAGACAAAGCCCATCAGCCAGGCCGGCCCGATCAGCAGAAAAGCCAGGTCCTGGAAGAAAGAAGGCTTTTGGCCTTCGATCTGGTGACCGACGAACTGGCCGATCCAGGCGCCGACAAAAACCACCAGGGCCACAGCCCACAGCGGTGCAGTCAACTGGGCCTCCAGAAACCCGCACAGAGCCAGCGCCAGCAGCATGAAAACGCCCACGCCGATCGACAGTCGTGGCGACAGCGCGACGTACCAGGTCTGCACCAAAAGCGCGCCCAGGACCGCCCAGTTGAGCCACTCGACCGGGCTGGGGATCGACCAGATCAGCGCGATCACCGACCAGAAAATCAGCGGCACGCAAATCCAGTGAATCAACTTGTTGGTGGGGTGCTGGTGGCTTTCCCCGTATTCCTCGAACCAGCTGTCGGCCGATCGCATCGCTACCGCTCCTTGTCTCGTCTATCCCGGCCCTGATTCTAACCGCTGCGGCCAAAACAGGACCGCCAGACCGCCGCTACCCGCCGGCGCGCCGCGCTCAAATCGATTTCCTCGGCGTCGCGCCTAAGCCAGCAGACGTGGCGGGCCCGGATCGCCTCGTTCCAGGCCTCGGTCAGCCCTGCGGCCTGTTCCGCGCTTAGCCAGCCCGTTCGTCTGAGCCGATCGATCTGGCGATCGCTGCGCCGGGCCTCGACCAGCTCAGGGCTCGCGGCGGCCTGGCACAGCACGCCGGCCTCGGCGATGTATTGGAGGTCGGTCAGCAGGCGCTTGATCGGGCTTTCCGAGCGCTCGCGCTGCTGGCGCTCGCGCATGTCGGCCAGGTCGGCAAGCACGCGCCGGGTCTCGCGTTTCTGGCACAGCACCTCGCGCCGAATCCGGTCGAAACGTTTCTTCAGGCCCTCGCTGCCGGTCACCCAGCGCGCCCGGATCAGCGCCTGGTGTTCCCAGGTCCAGGCCTTGCTGTCTTGATACTCGCCGAAGCTTTCCAGGCGGCTGACCAGCATGCCGGCGCGGCCGTTCGGTCGCAGGCGAGTATCGATTTCGAACAGGCGCCCGCCGGGCAGCGGCATCTGCATGAGGCTGATCAGGCGCTGGGCGATGCGCAGCGGCGGCGGATCGTTAGCGTGCAGGAACACCAGATCAAGGTCGGATTCATAGTGCAGGGCGCACGCGCCCAGGTTGCCGTAACCGATGATCGCGATATCGCTGTCGGCGGCCTCGAGCAGGCGGAGTATGTCGGCCAGGATGGTCTCGGCGATCAGGCTCAGGCGTTCAGCCGCCTCGACCGCCGTGATGCGCTCGTCGAGCTCGGCCAGGGCGGTGCGCAGAAAGCCGGCCTGGCGCCAGCGCCCAAGGGCGTTGAGGCTTTCTTCGATCTCGTCGGGGCGGGTTGCCGGCAGCGCCGGCAGGTCGAGGCCGTGAATCGGGTCGAGCAGGTCGTCGAGCAGCTGGGGCGCCTCGGTGATCCAGGCGCTGACCCGCTCGCTCAATGAGAACACTCGCACCAGGCGGCTCAGCGTCTGCGGGCGTTCGTGCAGCAACGACAGGTAGGCCGAACGACGGCTGACCTGCTCGATCAGGCGCAAAAGCTCGGGCAGCAGCGCATCGGCACCGGGTTCGCCGGCGGTTGCCCGCAGCAGCTCCGGCATCAGGCGTTCGAGCCGGCGGTGGCCCTCGGCACTCAAGGCCCGCCGGGCGACGCGCTTGTCGAGCTGGACCAGCTCGCGCGCGGCCTGCTCGGCGTGCTCGAAGCCCAGCTCGGTCAGCTGAGCCGGCAGATCCTCTGTCGGAGGCCAGAGCTTGTCCGGTGCGGCGTCTTTCCTGCCCGGCGTTCGGAAGCGATCGCTGAACTGCGCGCCGATGCGCGCCTGATGGTCGACGAGTTCGGCTTCCAGGCCGGACCATTCGGGGCATCCCATCAGCTCGGCCAGCCGTTCCCTTGGCTGCGGCTGGCAGGGCAGGTGATGGCCCTGACGAGCGGTCATGGCCTGGAGGCGGTTTTCGAGAATGCGAAGAAAGCCGTAGGCCTGCTGCAGCTCCCGCGCCGCTTCGGCTTCGACCAGGCCGAGCGCGGCGCAGGCCTCCAGTGCCGGCAAAAAGCCGGCGACGCGCAGCATGCGATCACGCCCGCCCCGCAGAATCTGCTGACTCTGGACCAGGAACTCGGCCGCCCGAATCCCGTCCGGACCGCGCTTGATGTCGATGCCTTGCTGGCTGCGGGTGGCCGACTCGATGCGGCCGTGCAGTTCGCGCAGGCTGTCGAAGATGCCGTAGTCGAGGTAGCGGCGATAAATGAAGGGCTGGATGGTCTTGAGCAGGCGCTGCCCGAGCTCGAGGTCGCCGGCGACCGGCGTCGCCTTGAGCCAGGCATAGCGCTCCCAGGTGCGGCCTTCGGTCAGGAAGTACTGCTCCATCGCCGGCAGTGACCAGACCAGGGCGCCGGCTTCTCCGAACGGTCGCAGGCGGGTATCGACGATCCAGACCCGGCCCTGGGCGGTGACGGTATCGAGCAAGCGAATCAGCTCGCGCGCGACCAGCTGGTGATAGCGCGCGGCGTCGAGCCGGCGCGGACCGCTGCTCTGGCCCTTGCCGTCATGGACGAAAACGATGTCGATGTCGGAGTTGAAGTTGAGCTCGTCGCCGCCGAGTTTGCCGAGGCCGATGATGGCCAGGCGCAGCGGGCGGTCGCGGTCATCGCGCAGTTTGCCGCAGCTTTTTTGCACCTGGTGCTCGGCCGCGTTCAGCGCCAGGTCGAGGCAGTCGCGCGCCAGCGCCGAGATGGCGCGCCCGG
>JBMCIV010000184.1:0-4092 GCA_048616735.1 Wenzhouxiangella sp.
CCCACCGCCGGATCTGCCGGCCGGCGTGCGGCTCGAGCCGATCGAGCCGGGCGAGCTGATCAACATCGACTACGGCGACCGGGCCGACGCCATGGCCTGGCTCAATCTGGCGCGGTTCGAGCAGGCCTGGAAGCTGGTCATCGATGCGGTTCTCGAGCGGCCGCTGGTACTGGCCATGACCATGCCCGAAGGCTTCGCCGCGAGCGTTCACCCGCGCCTGAAAATCGAGGTCGCCGCCGGTGCCGAAGCCGTTGTGATCGAGCAGCAGCGCGATCATGGCGAAGGCCTGGTCAATATCGTCGAAGATATCGAGATTCAGCGCAACGCGCGCCTGCGCCACGTGATCAACCGCCGCAACGCCGGCTCGGTGTGGGTACAGCGCACCCGGGTTACGGTGGCTGCCGACGCCGACTATCGTTGCTGCGGTCTGGAGCTGGCCGGACGCCTGGTCCGCCAGGATCTGGCGGTGCACTTGCTCGAGCCCGGCGCCAACGGTGAAATCGACGGGGTGGCCTATGTCGACTCGCGCCAGCACGTGGACTGGCACACCGCTATCGATCACGAAGTCGGTCAGACCAACAGCCGTGAATCCTTCCGTATCCTGGCCGACGGCAGCGGGGTCGGGGTCTTCAACGGCCGTATCCATATCCAGCGCGGCGCCGACGACAGCCATTCCGACCTCAACACCGGCAACCTGCTTTTGAGCGAGAACGCGCGCATCAACATCAAGCCAGAGCTTGAGATTTACGCCGAGGAGGTCACCGCAAGCCACGGTGCCACCATCGGCCAACTCGAAGATTCGGCGCTGTTTTATCTGCGCACGCGCGGTCTGCCGTTCGACCAGGCCATGGCCCTTTTGAAGTTCGGCTTTGCCGCGGCGCCCCTGGAGAAGGCGCAACCCGAGGCCGTGCGCGCCTGGCTCAATCAAGACCCGCAGGCGGTATTGGCATGACCGCCGCCGCGCCCATCGACCTGGCCCGCCCCAGCGTTCGCGATCAGCTCGACGTCATGCAGCTGCGCGAGCAGTTTCCGGTGCTCGCGCGTGAGGTCCACGGCAAGCCGCTGGTCTACTTCGACAACGCCGCCACGGTGCAGCGGCCGCTGGCCGTGATCGAGGCCATGGACGATTTCTACCGGCGCTACAACGCCAACGTGCATCGCGGTGTGCACCAGCTGTCGGTCGAGGCTTCGGAAGCCTTCGAACAATCGCGCGCCGACCTGCGGCGTTTTCTCAATGCGCCCTCCGAGCGCGAAATCGTCTTCACCCGCGGCACGACCGAGGCGGTCAACCTGGTCGCCAACAGCTACCTGGCCCCGCGTCTGCGGCCGGGTGATGAAATCCTGATCACCCACATGGAGCACCACGCCAATATCGTGCCCTGGCAGATGCTGTGCGAGCGCACCGGGGCAGTGCTCAAGGTCGCGCCCATCAACCGACGCGGCGAGCTGATGCTCGACGCCATGGCCGAGCTGATCAGCGAGCGGACGAAGTTGATCGGGGTGGTCCATGTCTCCAACGCGCTGGGCACGGTCAACCCGGTGGCCGAGGTCTGCGCCCTGGCCGGCAAGCACGGCGTGCCCGTGCTGGTCGACGGCGCCCAGGCCACGCCGCACGAAAAGGTCGACGTGCAGGCCCTGGGCTGCGACTTCTACTGTCTGTCGGCGCACAAGATGTACGGCCCGACCGGCATCGGCGCGCTGTGGGCGCGCGAAGCGCTGCTCGAAGACATGCCGCCCTGGCAGGGCGGAGGCGAGATGATCCAGTGGGTCAGCTTTGAGGGCACCACGTACAACGACATCCCGCACCGTTTCGAGGCCGGCACCCCCAACATCTCCGGCGCGATTGGCTTAGCCGCCGCCATCCGCTGGCTGGAACACACCGGCGTCGAGCGCATCAAGGCCCACGAGCAGCGCCTGCTGGAGCTGGCGACGGAAAAAATGTCGCAGATCGAAGGGCTGACCATCATCGGCCAGGCCGCCGACAAGGGTCCGGTGATTTCGTTCACCCTGGAGGGGGTGCATCCCAACGATCTGGGCACCATCATCGACCACCACGGGGTGGCGCTGCGCACCGGCCACCACTGCGCCATGCCGGTGATGCAGTTCTTCGAAGTGCCGGCCACCGCGCGCGTCTCTTTTGCCGCCTACAACCTGCACTCCGAGATCGACGTCTTTCTCAACGGCCTGGAGCAGGCCCGGCAGATGCTGGTCTGAGCCGGCTGCAAGCGTAGAATGGCCAGCCATGGCGCTAGCCCGGCTTTACCAGCAGGTCATCCTCGACCACAATCGCTCGCCCCGGCACTTCGGCCGCCTGGCCGAAGCCACCCACTCGGCCCGCGGCCGGGACGGGCTGTGCGGCGACGACATTGTGGTTGAACTTCGTCTGGTCGCGGGACGAATCGAGCAGGCGGCCTTTTCCGGGCAGGCTTGCGCGATCACCACGGCCAGCGCCTCGATGCTCATGGAGTGGCTGCACGGCAAAGGCCGCGACGAGGTCGAGCGCGCCGGCCAGCGCTTTGCCCAGCTGCTCGATGAGCCCCAGCTGCCCGATGAGGCGAGCTTGGGTCAGATCAATCAGCTGCGCGCAGTCGCAGGATTTCCGGCGCGGGTGCGCAACGCGCTGTTGCCCTGGCGAACGGTGGCCAGAGCGCTGTCGGGCCAGGCCTGACCGGCGCCGCCCCGATGCGCCGGCCGGCTCAGGCGGCGCTGCCGGCCTGCGGCGGCTCGTCGCTGGTGGCCGCGCCCTGGTCGGCGTCCCATTCCCGAGACTTGCGCTTGAACTCGCCGAATTTCTTCGACACGCCCTCAAGCTTGCCTTCCCACTCGGGATTTGGCTGCTGGCCTTCGGTGACCTTGAAGAACACCTGCATCAGCGCGGTCATGCCGATCGGTTCAATCACCGACTGCTTCACGCCCCAGGCAAAGACCAGAGCGAAGATGAGCGTCAGCGGTCCGGCCACGGCCGGGATCACCGAAACCAGCGCCAGCATGGGGCCGAGAATGACCAGAAACACCAGGAAGGTCAGGCCCCAGATGATGAAGGCCAGGAAAAATGCGTTCTTGAGAAAGGCCTTGTAGTTCTGGGCGTAGAGCACCAGCGCGGTGCGGCTGGCCTCCCACGGGTTGTCGGCGCGGGTGCGCAGGTTGTAGGAAAGAATGACCTCGTCGAGGTAGGTCAAAGACAGGTTGACGATGGTGTTGATAAAGCCGACCAGGCTTTTCAGTCCGGGGATGGGGATGAAGGCTGTGACCGTGAAGAACAGGCGGTTGAAGGCCTTGAGCACGCCCTTGATCAGCTGGTCGACGCCGAACAGGATGGAGGACTGGGCGAAGCGCTCGCGCACGATTTGCTGGGCATAGGCGATCTGGCCGCGGCCCTGGGGCAGCTCCTTGCCTTCCATCAGCTCGACCAAAACCGCGATGTGGCCGGCCTTGACCATGTAAAGCAGGTACTCGCGCAGCATGTAGGCGATGGCCGACATGATGCCGAAGCCGACCAGGCCGCCGAAAAAGCTGAAGCCGCCCGGCTCGCCGCCGATCATGCCGACGCCGTAACCGATGCCGGCGCCGACGCCGGTGATCACGATGTAGGCAAAGGTGATGGCGAAGTAGATCAAAAAGCGGAAGACCAGAAACGGCATGGTCTTGCCCATCAGGCTGAGAATTTCTCCAATCTTGAAGTCCATGATCGACTGTCCCTTTATCGTTCGACGGTTCCAACCTTATGGAACGGAATCTGAGCGCAGATCATGCCACCCGATGGGTTCAAAGTTGGCGGATATCGACAAAGCTGCCCGAGGGCTGATTGGCGCGCAGGTCCGGCAGAAGATCAAGAATGGTCTCGGCGGCCTGGCGGGCGTCGGGCATGTGGTCGGTGCCGCGCGCATCCTTGAGTTTTTGCACCGACGGAAACTCTTCGCTGTCGACCTCGCCGCACAGGTAATCCTGCATGGCGGTATCGACCAGGCCTGGCGCCAGGGCCGACAAGTGGGTGTCGGTCATTTCGTGAGCGTAGAGCTGGATCAGGTTGTTCAGCGCGGCCTTGGACAACGAATAACCGCCCCAGCCGTAGTTCATGTTGACCGCGGCACC
>JBMCIV010000185.1:0-4071 GCA_048616735.1 Wenzhouxiangella sp.
ATCCAGCCGCGGCTGATCAGCGCCAATGCGCTGAAAGTCATCGAGCGCCTGCAGGGGGCGGGTTTTCAGGCCTATCTGGTCGGCGGCTGCATTCGCGATCTGCTGCTGGGCGCGCGGCCGAAGGATTTCGACGTCGCCACCAGCGCCACGCCGGAAGAAATCCGCGAGCTGTTTCGCAACGCCCGCCTGATTGGCCGGCGTTTCCGCCTGGCCCACGTGCGCTTTGGCCGCGAGATCATCGAAGTGGCCACCTTTCGCGGTCCCGGCGACAGCGAGGCCGCCGGCGATGACCGGGTGGTCGAGCGCGGTCGGGTCACGCGCGACAACGTCTTTGGCAGCGAGGAAGAAGACGCCATTCGGCGCGACTTCACCATCAACGCGCTGATGTATGACCCGGCCACCGAAACCATTCGCGACCACGTCGGCGGCTACGAGGACGTGCGCGAGCGCCGTCTGCGTCTGATCGGCGATCCGGTGACCCGCTATCGCGAAGATCCGGTCCGGCTGCTGCGCGCCGTGCGCTTCGTGGTCAAGCTGGACCTGACCATGGAGCCGGAAACGGCCGGTCCGGTCGTGTCGATGGCGCCGCTGCTCAACGGCATCCCGCCGGCGCGTTTGTTCGACGAGATCCTCAAGCTGTTCATGGCCGGCCAGGCCTGGCCAACCTACCAGGCCCTGGTCCGTCAGGCGCTTTGGCCGCAGCTTTTTCCGGGCCTGTTCGAAGATCCGGCCAGTCCGCCGAAACTGGTCGAAAACGCGCTCAAGAGCACCGACAAGCGCGTCGCCGAAGGCCTGCCGGTGACCCCGGGCTTCCTGTTTGCGGCCTTTCTGTGGCAGCGGGTGCGGGTGGTCGCCGAGGAGTTGATTGAACAGGGCACGCCGCCGGTCGACGCGCTGGCAGTTGCCGGTGAGCAGGCGATCGCGGCCCAGGCGCGCAAGGTGGCCTTGCATCGCCGCTTTTCGACCATCGCCAAGGAAATCTGGTGCATGCAGCCGCGCTTTCACAAGCGCCGCGGCAAGCGCGCTCTGCGCCTGATCAACGAGCGCCGTTTTCGCGCAGCCTATGATTTTTTGCTGCTGCGGGTCGACGAAGAGCCGGAACTGGCCGAACTGGCGCAGTGGTGGACGGATATGCAGGTCGTCGAAGCCGATGATCGGGTCGACATGATCGAGACCGCACCCGCCGGTCCGGCCAAGCGCCGTCGCCGGCCGCGGCGCCGAAAACCTGCCGGGACAACGTGAACCTGGCCTGGATTGGCTTAGGCGCCAACCTGGGTCGTCCCGAAAATACCCTCAAGATGGCCCTGGCCGCGCTGGACGCTCTGCCGGCCACGCGCGTGCGGGCGGTCTCGCCGGCCTACTGGACGGCGCCCTGGGGACGGCTCGATCAGCCGGAGTTTCTCAACGCCGTCGCCGGCGTGCAGACCGACCGCGGCGCGTTCGAGCTGCTGCACGATTTGCTCAGCCTGGAGTCGCGGCTGGGACGGGCGCGTTCCGGGCTGCGCTGGGGCCCGCGCGAGATCGACCTGGACCTGCTGCTGTTCAACGAGGATGTGCTGGCGTCCGACGAGCTGACCCTGCCGCACCCGCGCATGCACCAGCGCGCCTTTGTGCTGGTGCCGCTGGCCGACCTGGCGCCCGACCTCGAAGTCCCCGGCCGCGGCCGCGTCGCCGAACTGCTTGACGCCCTGCCGGACGAGGAGCTTGACGGCGTTCGTCCGGCCGGAAAACTCAGGTCAGCGCCACGCCCTTGACCGAAGCCCAGACCTGATCGCCGATCTCCAGGTCGAGCTGGCGGCGCGAGCGCTGGGTGATCCTGGAGAGCAGATACTGTTGACCCAGCTGCAGCTTGAGCAGGCAGTGTCCGGGGTGCGGATCGTCGATGATTTCCACGATCCGGCATTCGACGCAGTTGAGGATGCTGCTGGGCAGCGGCGCCTGGCGTGCCACCGACACGTCCCTGGCCAGCACCCGAATGCGCAGCACGTCGCTGTTGGGCTCTTTGATGCGCGGAACGTACAGCGTCCCGCCGGGCAGATGGATGCAGCTCAAATGCTCGTCTTCCAGGTGGCTGAGCGAGTGGCCGATCAGCACCGCCGAGGCTTGCTCGCCGTGGACCAGCGGCAGGTCTGCACGCGTAATCAGCTCGCGCAGCGGGCCCTCGGCCCGGATTCGGCCGTTTTCCATGAACAGCATATGGTCGGCCAGCCGCGACACTTCCTCGATCGCGTGGCTGACGTACAGGACCGGCACGGACAGATCCTCGTGCAGGCGCTCCAGGTAAGGCAGGATTTCGGCCTTGCTGATCTCGTCGAGGGCCGCCAGCGGCTCGTCCATCAGCAGCACGCGTGGACTGGTCAGCAACGCCCGGCCGATCGCCACGCGCTGGCGCTGGCCCCCGGAAAGCTCGCTGACCCGGCGATCGAGCAGGGACGCCAGCCCCAACAGATCGACGACATCGTCGGGCTTGACGAGACGTTGTTCGGCCGCGATGCGACGATAGCCGTACATCAGGTTCCCGCGCACCGAAAGATGGCGAAACAGCTGGCCTTCCTGAAAGACATACCCGACCGACCGCAGGTGAGCAGGTACAAAAGCGGTCTCGTCCTGCCAGGATTCTCCGTTGACCACCAGCCGGCCGCGGACCGAGGGCTCCAGGCCGGCCACGCAGCGCAGTAGCGTGGTCTTGCCGCAGCCAGACCGCCCGAACAAGGCGGTCACGCCCTGACCGGGGGTCTTGACGTGCACCGACAGGCGGAACTCGGCGCGCGCCAGCTCGAAGCTCAGCTCGATGGTCACGCCCGACCCCGCTTCACGGCAGCACCATCTTCAGGCGGCCGTTGACGGCGTAAAGCGCAAACAGCATCAGGAACGACAGCCCCAGCAGCAGGCCGGACAGCACGTGGGCAGAGGCATAGTCAACCGCTTCGACGTGATCGTAGATGGCGATTGAGATGACCTGGGTTTCGCCGGGGATGTTGCCGCCAATCATGAGCACGACCCCGAACTCACCCACCGTGTGCGCGAAACCCAGCGTGATCGCGGTCAGGAAGCCGCGCTGCGACAGCGGCAGCACGACCGTGAAGAACCGATCCCAGGGCCCGGCGCGCAGGCAGGCGGCGGCCTCCATGGTGCCCTGGCCAATGCCGGCGAAGGCATTCTGCAGCGGCTGGACCACGAACGGCAGCGAATAGAAAACCGAGCCGATCACCAGGCCGGTGAAAGTGAACGCCAGGCTGGGTCCCCCCAGGGCCTGGATCGGCCCCTGCGAGCCCAGCAGCATCAGCATGTAGAAACCGAGCACGGTCGGCGGCAGCACCAGCGGCAGGGCCACCACCGACTCTACCGCCAGCTTGAAGCGCGAGCGCGTGCGCGCCAGCCACAGCGCCAGCGGCGTGCCGAGGATCAACAGCACGACCGTGGTGACCGCGGCCAGCTTCAGCGTCAGCCAAAGCGCGGCGAGATCCTGAGGTCCGATCCAGTCTGGCATCGTGTCTCCCGCTCTAGCGGTCGCGGTCGGCGGCCGGGCTGGCCAGGCGGTAGCCGTCTGATCGAATGATCGCGCGGGCGGTCTCGCTGTCGCGGACCCAGTCGAGAAAGGCGCGCGCGCCCTGCCGGTCTCTGGCCGCACTCAACAGCACGGCTTCCTGGACGATGGTCGGATAGCGCTCGACGGCCGGGGTCCAGCGCGATCCCGGACCGTGCTGGCGCTCGTGGCTGATGAGCTGGGAAAGGGCCACGAAACCGACCTCGGCATTGCCCGTGGTGACGAAGTTGAAGGCCTGGCCGATGCTCTGACCGGTTACCAGACGGCCCGGCTCGGGCACGATGCCGTAGGCTTCCATCACGGCTTTGGCCGCCGCACCGTAGGGCGCGACGCGCGGATTGGCGATCGCGATGCGTGGCGGATCGCTTTGGTTGACAAAGGCCACGGCATCTTCGGGGATGCGTCCGGGATCCGGGCTCCACAGCGCCAGCACGCCTTCGGCGTAAACGAAGCGGCTGTCGGCTACGGCATGCCCGCTGGCGACCAGGTCGGCGCTGCGCCGGTCATCGGCGGAGAAAAACAGG
>JBMCIV010000186.1:0-4044 GCA_048616735.1 Wenzhouxiangella sp.
GTCACGGCGTGCGCCACCCCATCGTGCCGCTGATTTTTCAGCTGACCGAACCGGTGCTGGCGCCCATCCGCCGGGTGCTGCCCAGCCTGGGCGGGCTCGATCTCTCGCCGCTGGTCGCGATCATCGGCATCCAGTTCCTGATCATCCTGCTAGGCGTTTGACGTGCGAGCTGATCGCCGCGGCAGCGGTCCTTCGGTCCGACGCCCACTTTTGCCCGGAGCGCGATCCATGTCCGCGAACGCCAGAATACTTTTGATGACGCTGCTGCTGATCTTGGCGGGCGCGGGGTCGTTGCCCCATGCCCTGGCCCAGCAGGCCGAGGAGCTGGGCGATTATCGGGTCCACTACAGCGCGATCAACACCAGCCAGCTCAGCCCGGAGGTGGCCCGGGCTTTCGGTATCCAGCGCTCGACCTCGAGGGCCCTGCTCAACCTGGCGGTGCTGCGCAAGCGTGACGGGGCAATGGATGAACCCGCGCGCGCGCGCATCCAGGTCGAGGCGGTCAATATTGCAGGCCAGCGGCGGCCCATCGAGATGCGCGAAGTGACCGAGCAGGACGCGATTTATTACATCGGCACTTTCCGCATTCACAACGAAGAGCGGGTCACGTTTCAGGTGCAGGTGGATCCTCACGGTTCGGCCGAACCGGCGCGCAGTTTTCGCTTCCAGCAGCAGTTTTTCGTCTACTGAGGCTGCGGCGGTCGGGCGACCAGCTCGAAGCTGCGCAGCGCCCAGCGCGCGTCCTGATCAAAACCGCCGTCGTTGAACCAGCTTGCCTGGTACCAGAATTGACCGAGATCGAACTGGCGCCCGCGCAGTTCTTCCGGGAAAGCGGGCAGGAAGCCGGGCGGCGGGACTTCGAACAACTCCGGCGGCTCGATCTCGCGGACCTGTTCGGGCGCCAGCGCGGCCAGCAGGGCCCGATAGCGTTCGGACCAGCGCTGGTCCGGGGCGTCGATGCGTTCCGGGTGGTGCAGGCGCAGCGCCAGCAGGCGCCATTCGGCGCCGTCCCAGGCGGCGCTGATCAGGATTTCCCAGCCGTCTTCGGCATAGCGCACCAGCTCGGTCCGCTCGCCGGCGTGCGCGGCGCTGCCGGCCTGCTCCAGCGCGGCATCGATCAGGCCGATGAATTCGTCGAAATCCGGCTCCTGGGCAGCCAGCCGCGCGCTGATCAGGACCGCAGCCGCAACCAGCAAAACCCGTTTCACAGTCCCTCGACCGCCAGGTGCTTGCGTCGTATGAACTCTTCGTGCGGCACGCCAAGCAAATCGGACAGGCGGCGCAGCAGCTGCTCTTCGAAGCGGTCCAGGTGGCCGTCGGCCAGGGCCACTTTCCACAGCCAGCCGACCAGGGCGTCGCGCTGGTCGCGCTCGAGGCCGGTGCGCAGGCTGCGGGTGAAGTCGTGCAGCGACACCGCCTGTTCGCGCATCGAGTGGGCTTCGGTCATCAATTCTTCGAGCTCGGACCCGTCCAGCCCGAAGGCGCGCTCGATCGCCTTGTGGACCATGTCCAGCTCCTTGGCCTCAAAGCGGTCGTCGGCGGCGGCCATTTCCAGCAGGACCACCGCCCCGGCGCGCGCCAGCGCGTTGGCGTCGGCCGCCGGCTCGTGCCGGTTGACGATGGACCTGAGGTGTTCGAACCAGTTACTCATCTCGCTGCTGTCCGCGCCCGGAAATCCCTTACGATACCGCCATGACCCCGCAACGCAAAGCCCGGATCGAAGAAGTGGCCGCCAGCCGCCAGCCGGATCTGACCGTTTTCATGGAGCGGGTCCACAAACCGCACAACGTCGCAGCGGTGCTGCGCACCTGCGATGCGGTCGGGGTGATGCGCGCGCACGCCGTACCCGCCGAGGGCGGGCTGCCCAGCCTCAACCATACCTCCCAGGGCGCGCAGCGCTGGGTCGAGCTGCAGCGTCATGCCGACACGCCGACGGGGCTGGCGTTTTTGCGCGCGGCGGGGTTTCGACTTTACGCTGCGCATTTTTCCTCCGCGGCGGTGGATTTCCGGGCGCCGGACTACACCCGGCCCACGGCCATCGTAATGGGCACGGAGAAATTCGGCGTCAGCGACGAGGCCCTCGGCCTGATCGATGAGGAAATCGTCATCCCCATGGTGGGGATGAGCCAGTCGCTGAATGTTTCGGTGGCCACGGCGCTGATTCTCTACGAGGCCCAGCGCCAGCGCTTCCAGGCCGGCCTGTACGCGCCCAGGTCTCTGGCCGAATCGCCGTGGAAAGAGCTGGCGGCCGCCTGGATTCAGCGCGATCTGGATCGTCGCAGAACGCCGCTGCCCGACCGGGAAGAGGCTCAGGGGTAAAGCAGGCTTTCGCGCCAGTGGCCGTCGACGAGCTCGTAGCGGACCCGCTCATGCAGGCGGTACTGGCGCCCGTACCAGAACTCGACCCGCCGCGGCCGGACGCGGAAACCCGACCAGTGCGGCGGCCGCGGCACGTCCTGGCCGCGGTAGCGCGCTTCGATCTCGGCGATGCGCTGATCGAACACGTCGCGATGTTCCAGCGGCTGTGACTGCAGCGACGCCCAGGCGCCGATCTGGCTGCCGCGCGGGCGGCTGGCGAAGTAGGCATCGGCTTCCTCGGCGGTGACCGCTTCGGCGCGCCCTTCGATCTTGACCTGTTCGGCCAGTTCGCGCCAGAAAAACACCAGCGAGACGTTGGGATTGTTCGCCAGCTGTTGCCCCTTGCGTGATTCGAGGTTGGTAAAAAAGACGAAGCCGTCCGCGTCCACGCCCTTGAGCAGCATGGTGCGCGCGCTGGGCCGTCCCTGGTCGTCGACGGTGGCCAGCGTCATGGCGGTCGGTTCCGGAATCTCGGCGGCCTTGGCGCGCTCGAAGCCTTCCTCGAAGCGGGCCAGCATGGCCTCGGTCATGGCGCTAGATGGGGCAGTGGTCATGGCAAAAGTTCTCGGTATCCGGTGATGTAGTCGGGGTATTGAAACGAATAACCGCTGTCGAGCAGGCGCTGATTGGAAATCCGCTTGCCCTGGCCGGCTGCCTGCTCATCGATGGCCGGGGCAGCGACACCCAGCTGGTCGGCCAGCCAGCCGAGGACCTCGCAGCGCGGTGCGGGCCTGGAATCGCTGGCGCAGTAGACCGGCGCCGGAGCCGGAAGGGTGAGCAGATGGGCCAGCACCCCGGCGCAGTCCTCGGAGTGGATGCGGTTGGTCCACTGCGGCGGCTTCGGCCGGCAGCGCGCGCGACCGGCGCGCAGCGAGCGAATCAGGAAGTCCCGGCCGGGTCCGTAAATGCCGGAAAAACGCACGATCAGGCCACCGTGGCGGGCGGTCACCGCCTCGGCTTCAAGCAGGATCTCGCCGGAAAACGCGCGCGGTTCGGTGGCGGCGAGTTCATCGACCCACTCGCCGGCGTCCTGGCCGTACACGCCGGTGCTGGAGACAAAGATCAGACGCTCGACGCTGCACCCGCCCAGCAGATTGTTTAGCCCCTGGACGTAGGCCGCTCGATACGCTTCGGGCGTGCGCTCATCGGGCGTGGCCTGGTAGACGATGGCGTCCCAGTGGCCGGCCGCCGGCGCGAGCGTGGCCGGATCCTGCAGATCGGCCTTGACCGGCTCAATCTGCCGCGGCAGCTGCTCGGGGTGGCGGCGCAGCCCGTGGATCGTCCAGGCGCCGGGGTCCAGGCGCCGCGACAGGCGCATACCTAAGTCCCCGCAACCGGCGATCAGCAGCCGCTTCATGCCTGGCCGAGCGCGGCTTCAGGCGGGTTGGAGTTGTCGCCGCCGGAGCCGGGACCCTGGCGCGGCGGCAGCATGCGCAGCCAGATCAGCCACACCACCAGCGCGTCGAGGATGATCAGCGCCTGCCACAGGTACAGGTGGAACCAGTTGAACCAGGTCATGTTCCACTGGCCCATGTAGAACAGGCTGATGATGCGCACCAGGTTAAGCGACTGAATGGCCATGAAGCCGAGGCCGAACCCGATCAGCTTGTGCTTGAGCGAGGCCGGGAAGGCAAAGATCGCGGCAAACAGAATGATCAGCGCTTCCACCCCGTTGCAGCCGGGTTC
>JBMCIV010000187.1:0-4038 GCA_048616735.1 Wenzhouxiangella sp.
CCCCGAAGACATCCGTGACCACATGGAAGTCGCCAAGCGGCGCTACATGAAGGCTGAGCACGGGGAAGCGTGGGACGTCATGAGCGAGATCAAACGGGCGCTCGACCCGCGAGGCCTGATGAACCCAGGCAAGGTGATCGACGTGGATTATTCCTCGTCGGCGTCGGCCGGCGACATCTGCGACTGAAGGTAGTTCTGTTCGCCCAGGCGGTCCATCAGCGCTAGCTGGGTCTCCAGGTAGTCAACGTGGCCTTCTTCGTCTTCTAGAATCTTCTGGAACAGGTCGCGGCTGCCGTAATCGCGGCATTTCTCGGCGGTTTCCACGGCATCGCGGTACATCGGGATGGCTTCGTGCTCCAGCGCCAGATCGCACTCCAGGGCCTCGCGCGGGGTTTCGCCGATCTTGAGACGGCCCAGATCCTGCAGGTTGGGCAGGCCTTCGAGGAAGAGGATGCGCTTGATGATTTCATCGGCGTGCTGCATTTCCTCGATGGACTCCTGGTATTCCTTTTTCGCCAGACGCTCCAGGCCCCAGTCCTCGAACATCCGCGAGTGCAGAAAATACTGGTTGATGGCGGTCAGTTCGCCCTTGAGTGCCTGGTTGAGCAATTCGATAATCTTTGGATCGCCTTTCATTGATTTTTTCCTTCAAGAAATGTCAGAGGTGCGGATGGATCAGACCCATGGAATGATACCGCAGCGCCGTGCAGCGAAGGTGGTCAAAGGCGGGGGACAGCGAAGAGCTTAGAGGGCGTTGCCGGCGAGAATCTGCAGCGATGGGACTCGTTGCGGCCTTGCGTGCACCGACAGCACCACTTCCTCGGCAAATTCACGGCAGCTTCCGCAGACGCTCGAGCAACCGGTCAGGGCCTGGATTTCATCGAAACCGAGTCCCTCCTGGGCCAGCGAGCGGATGGTGTCTTCCCTGAGACGATTGCAGATGCATACGTACATGGTGTACATACTGTAGCAAATGCGAATCATTGTCAATCTTGATCCAGATCAATTTTGGCGCGGATCTGAGGTTTCGCTTGGTTTTGACGCTCGACGGGGCATGGTCGAGGCTTATTCAAGCGTCTGTTCAGCGCCATCATGAAGCCATTGCCCGAGCACGAATCGGTCTGGGATTATCCGCGCCCGCCGGCGATCGAGTCGATCGACTGGCCTTTGAAAGTCGAACACGCCGGCCACGTGCTGGCCGAGACCACCGCTGGGGTGAGGGTTCTGGAGACCTCGCACCCGCCGTGCTTTTACTTCCCGGAAGCCGACGTCGACTTCGCCTGCTTAGAGCCCAGCCAGACCCGCACTTTCTGTGAATGGAAAGGGCAGGCGCGCTACTGGCATCTGCGCATCGGCGATCAGCGCGTTGAAGATGTCTGCTGGGCCTATCCCGACCCGACCGACGCCCGCCTCAGCGGACGGGTTTCGTTCTATGCCGGGCGCGTGGAGGCCTGTTACGTGGCCGGCGAGCGCGTTCGAGCGCAGGCGGGTGATTTCTACGGCGGCTGGATTACCTCCTGGGTGAAAGGGCCGTTCAAGGGCGGGCCTGGTACGCGGGGCTGGTAGCGGCGCCCGGCTTTGGCGTTTTGCTGATTGCGGTCGCGCCATACTCAGCGCTGATTTCGCATTCGGACGCCCGCCATGAATCCTGTTCTTCTGCTCGGCGCACTGCTGGGCCTGCTCTCGGTCATCATCGGTGCCTCGGCCGAACACCTTATCCAGCAGCGCGTTGACGACGAGGTCTGGCGCTGGGTCATGACCGCCGTGCGCTATCATCAGGTAGGCGCGGTGGTCGTGACCGCGCTGGGCGTGGGACTGGCCGCCGGTGCTCGGCCCGCCCGGCGTCTCACCCTGGCGGCCGGGTTCCTGGTGGCCGGCACGGCGCTGTTCAGCTTCAGCATTTACGCCGCGGCGCTGACGGGTATAGACGAGTTGACCTACGTCACGCCGCTGGGCGGCGTGACCCTGATGTTCGGCTGGCTGCTGCTGGCCTGGGCGGGCCTCGGCGCGACCCGGGACTGAGCCTGCATGCCTGAGGGGCCGGAAATGTATCGGATGGCGCGGAAAGTCGCCGAGACCGTGGCCGACGCGCCGCTGACCGAGGTCTGGTTTGCCTATCCTCATCTGCAGGACCGGGCTGGCGAGCTGGCCGCTCAGCGCGTCAGCCGGGTTCGCACCCAGGGCAAGGCCCTGCTGATCGAGTTCGACCAGGGCCATACGATCTACACCCACAACCAGCTCTACGGGCGCTGGATGTTTTCCGCCCCCGATCGGCGCCCGGATACCCCTAGGCAGCTGCGCCTGGCGTTGAGTACCCGGGATCGATCGGCGCTGCTCTACAGCGCCTCCGAGATCGATCTGATCGAGCCAGGCCGACTGGCGGACCACCCGTTTCTGCGCCGCGCCGGGCTCGATGTGCTCTCGACCGGCGCCGACCGCGCGGCCATTGAGGCGTGGATCGCGCAGCCGCGCTTTGCCCGGCGGCGGCTGGGACATCTGCTGCTCGACCAGTCCTTTCTGGCCGGCGTCGGCAACTACCTGCGCTCCGAGATCCTGTACCTGGCTCGTCTGCATCCCGACACCCGGCCGATCGACCTGGACGACGATCAGCGCCGCGCCCTGGCCACCGCGGTCGCTGACCTGATGTGGCGGTCGGTCGAGACCGGCGGAATCACCAACGATCCGGCGCGCGTCGCGGCGTTGCGCAAGGCCGGCTGGCGGCGCCGGGATTATCGCCACTTTGTTTTCGGCCGGGCTGGACAAAGCTGCTTTGAGTGCGACCGGGCGGTGGAGAAGATCGTGGTCGCCGGGCGGCGCCTGTACCTGTGTCCGGGCCACCAGGCGCCGTAAAATAGCAGGTTGCCTCCAGCCGGTTGATGAATCCGCCTTGCGCCAGATGATCCAGTCCCCCGCGATGCAAGTCTGTTGATGAACCGGACAAGCGCGCGGCGAGCGCGCCCGAGCCACAAGGTGCTCTACTTGCTGCATCTGTCCGCCGATGCCCAGCTCAGCGTGAGCCCCGTGCGCGCGCCGCTGGCCGGCGTGATCGGCGACGTCGCGCCGCTGGCGCTGAGTCTGATCGAGCAGGACACCCGCCCGCCGTACCTGAGCGAAGCCGATTTCGACATCCTGCACGAACTGGCCGAGCGCAGCGAGCTGCTCCCGGGGCTGACCTGGTACCCGCTGCCGCCTTCTGCCCATGCCCTGTTCGTCAAGGTACTGGCGACCGGGCGTGGTCGCTGGGAAGACGCCGAGGGTGCCCCGCTAAGCGCCGCCGAACCGCTCACGGCGAAGCTGTTCTGGCAGCTGCAGGCGGACGGGACGCAGGCGCTGCGCTTTGATCTGTCGGCCGCGGCAGGCCAGGGCAACTGGGTGCACCTGCCGCTGGTGCCGCCGTGGGTGATCGATCCGCCCAGCGGCGTCTGCCGGCCGGTCCGGGCCGCGGCCGGATCCGACGAGCTGGTCGGCGAACTGCTGGGCTATGGCCGGGTTGGCGCCGACCAGGTCGCCGGGGTTCGTGAGCGCATTCGGTCCTGCGCAAGTCCGCTTCCGGAACCGCAGCGCGTTGAAGTCGAAACCCTGCCGCCGGGCAAGCCGCAGATCGATGTTCGCCTGCGCAACATCGAGGTGGGCAGCAGCGGGCGGTTTCTGCGGCTGCCTTCGGTCTGCCTGGGATTTTGCTACGGTGACCTGCGGCTGGCCTGGGACGCGGAAGGCCACAGCCGCCTGCTTAGCGACGATGAGCGCCAGCCGCGGCGCGTGCTCAGCGTGGCCCGCGAGCACGCTTTCGAAGAGGCCTGCCTGGCGCGCCTGGAGGGGCTGGGCCTGGTGCCGCTGGCCACGCTGGCCGGGCTGGATTATCCGCCCGGCGACGGCGGTCTGCTGGTGCCGGGCGAGCGCGAGCGGCTGACCGAAGCCTGGGCAAACGCCCAGCGCGGCCTGGCCGCGCTGGAAGCCGAGGGCTGGCGGATCCAGCGCGACCCCGACCTGGTCGGCGAGCTTTTGCTGGCGCGGGCCTGGACCTGCCGGCTGGGCGAC
>JBMCIV010000188.1:0-4025 GCA_048616735.1 Wenzhouxiangella sp.
CGGCTCGGTCAACGCGCTGCGACAGCGCGCCGGGCGATCGCACCACCGGCCCGGTCAGGCGCCCGTGCTGCACCTGTTTCCGCTCACCCTGGTCGACTTGCTCGACGCGCGTGCGCTGATGCAGGCGCTGGGCAGGGGTCGGATCGAGCCTGCCGGCCAATGGCGCGAGCCGCCGCGCGATGTGCTGGCCCAGCAGCTGGTGGCGATGGTGGCCGCCGGCGCGGTGAAAAGCGCTGACCTCGGGTCGCTGATCCGCCGCGCGGCGCCGTTCGAGAATCTTTCGGAAGAGGCGTTTCAGGCCGTGGTCGACATGCTCCACGAAGGCTACGTCAGCGGCCGGGAAACCGGCCGTGGGCCGCTGCGCAGGAGTCCTGATGGCGTCCTCTATCCGGCCCCCGACAGCCTGCACCGCAGCCGCCTCAACGTGGGCACCATTCCCGAGTGGTTCGATTACGAGGTGGTGGATGCCGACAGCGGCCAGCTGCTGGGCCGGCTGGACGAGGAGTTTGCCTTTGAATCCTCGCCGGGCCAGGTCTTCCAGCTCGGCGGCGGCAGGTTCCGGATCGAGCGCATCGCCTGCGGGCGGGTCGAGGTGCGGCCCAGCGAGGCCGCGGAGGCCTCGCTGCCGTTCTGGTTCGGCGAAGGGCCGGGGCGTTCGACCACCGTCTCGCTGCAGGTTTGCCGACTGCTCGCCGGTTCAAGCGGCAGCGGCGAGACGCCCGATTGCCAGCTCCAGGCCTTTTTGCAGGAAAGTCGCCAGGCCCTGGGCGGATTGCCGGGCTGGCACGAGATCGTGGTCGAGCGTTTTCCCGACCCCGGCGGCGATGAGCACATTGTGGTGCATTCCCCGTTCGGGCTGCGCCTTAACCGCGCCTGGGGGCTGGCCCTGCGCAAGCGCTTCTGTCGCCAGTTCAATTTCGAGCTGCAGGCGGTGGCAAGCGACAATGCCGTGCTGATCTCGCTCGGCGCGACCCACAGCTTTCCGCTCGCCGACGTGGTCGGCTATCTGCGTTCGGACAGCCTGGCCGACGTGCTGATTCAGGCCGTGCTGGATACCCCGCAATTTGCCACGCGCCTGCGCTGGTGCGCGACCACGGCGCTGGCCATCGACCGCCGCAACACGCGCGGCCGCGTTCCCTCCCAGATTCAGCGTAACCAGGCTGAAAATCTGATCGCGCGCATATTTCCCGACCAGCTGGCCTGCCTGGAAAACCTGTCCGGCCCGCGCCAGCTGCCCGATCATCCGCTGACCGACCAGGCGCTGCACGACTGCCTGTGCCAGCACATGGACCTGCCCGGCCTGATCCGGCTTTACCAGCGCATCGAGACGGGCCGGGTCAGGGTCCGCTGCGTCGACACAGCTCGGCCCTCACCGCTTGCTATGGCCATGGTCCACGCGCCCAGACACGGGTTTCTCGATCCGGCCGATGCCGAGGAGCGCCGGACGCGCGCGTTCGAGCAGCCGCGCCGGCCAGGGCAGATTCAGAGCGGGGCCGGCGCCCAGCCCCGTGACTTGTCGACGGCCGCGGCGCTGGAGGAGGCGCTGCAGCGATTTGTCTACTTGCCGGCCGGCCAGGCCGAGCGCGCCGGCGCCCTCCGGGCTTTTCGCCGGCTGGCGGTGCAGAGGATCGTGTTTTCGGCGTCGGATTTCGGCGGCGGCCTGCCGATATGGGTTCACCTCGACCATCTGGGGTCGTGGCTGGGGGTGCATGCAAAAGCGCGCATTCGGCCGCATCTGCCGGCCGGGCTGCGCCCCGCGGCAGTGGATCCCGATGAGGCGCTTTGCCGCCTGGCGCTGGGCGCGATACGCCGCGATGGCTCGATCACCGAGACACAGCTGGCGGCCGAAATCGGGGTGCCGCCAAAGCGCGTTCAAGGCGCGCTGGCGGCGCTGCAGAACGAGGGGCTGATCCGACAGCTGTGCCGGGACCCGGATCAGGGCCCGGGCGGCGCGTGGGCCGAGCGATCAGTCCGCTAGTGGGCCATGCGCCCCAGTGGTTAACGTCAGACCACGTAGACGAAGATAAACAAGCCCAGCCAGACCACGTCGACAAAGTGCCAGTACCAGGCAGCGGCTTCCCAGCCGAAATGGTTGTTTTTGCTGAAGTGCCCGAAAGCGCAGCGGATGGTGATCACGATCAGAATCAGGGTGCCGATGACCACGTGCAGACCGTGGAAGCCGGTCAGCATGAAAAAGGTCGAGCCGTAAATACCGGAGCCGAGGGTAAGCCCTAGGTCGCGGTAGGCGTGCACGTACTCGTAGGACTGGATGACCAGAAACAGGCAGGCCAGCGCCACGGTGGCGATCATCCAGAACAGCAGGGCACCGCGCTGGGCCCGCTTCAGAGCCCAGTGCGCGACCGTGATGGTGACGCCGGAGGTCAGCAGGATCAGCGTATTGATCAAGGGCAAGCCAAAGCCGGGGATGGTTTGAAAATCCCCGCCCAGTTCGGCCGGGCCGTGGGTGGGCCAGGTGGCCTCGAACTGCGGCCAGAGGAACTGGTGGGTCATGGCGCCGGTGCCTTCGCCGCCCAGCCAGGGCACGGCGAACATGCGGGCATAGAACAGGGCGCCGAAGAACGCGCCGAAGAACATGACCTCGGAGAAGATGAACCAGATCATGCCCTGTCGAAACGACGCATCGACCGCCGAGTTGTACAGATTGGCGCGTGACTCGGCAATGACTTCGGCAAACCAGCCGAAAACCATCACCAGGGTGATGGCGGCGCCGATGGTGAACAGCCAGGGGCCGCTGGCACCGTTGTTGAGCCAGTTCGCCGCTCCGACCATCATGATGAACATGCCCACCGATCCCACGATCGGCCACTTTGCCGTGGGCGGGACGAAGTAGCTGCTCTGTGCCATCCTTAGAAAGACTCCCTGCGGTTGATCAAGGGGCTGCGGCCAGAACCGCCGTCGCCTCATCGTTTTTGTAAATGATATAGGAAAGCGTTACCAGGCTGGTGCCGCGCGGCAGGTTCGGATCGACGATGAAACGAACCGGCATGTCGCGCGACTCGCCCGGCCCGAGCAGCTGCTCGGTGAAACAAAAACATTCGGTCTTGTTGAAATACAGCGAGGCCTGGCCTGGCGAGACGCTGGGCACTGCCTGGGCGACAACCGGCTGATCCGAGCGGTTGTAAGCGACATAAGTGGTCTCGTAGAGCTTGCCGGGATGGACTTCCATCTTGCGCTCGGTGGGCTCGAAGCGCCACGGCAGCGACGAGTTGACCGTGGCGTCGAAATGCACCGTGACCAGGCGCGACAGGTCCGGCTCGGCGCTCAAGGCCTGCTCCACGCTGGCCGTCACCGCTTCGCCGGTGCGGCCGCCGATCCCGGTGATCTCGCAGAACTTGTCGTACAGCGGTACCAGCAGATAGCCAAAGCCGAACATGGCCACGGCCAGCAGGGTCAGCATGCTGACGGTTCGAATCGGATTACGGCTGTCGCTGTTCATGAAAAATAGCCGACGACGGCACGCCCGATAAAAAACAGATAGATCGCCATGACGGTGGCGGCAAGAACCAGGGTGGTGCGGACGATTGCGCGCCGCCGGTTCTTGTGCATCTGGCTTTTTGGATTACTCATGGCTTGCTGCTTCGCTCCGCTCAGCTGAGCTTGTCCTGGTGCACGGCGACGCGGTCAGTGACCAGCGGCGGCGTGTCGAAGGTGTGCAGCGGGGCAGGTGAGGGGACCGTCCACTCAAGGCCGTGAGCGCCTTCCCAAACCCGTGGCGTTGCTTTTTCGCCGCCGCGCACACACTGCCAGATGATGTAGACGAACAGCAGCTGGCCAAAGCCGAACATGAATCCCCCGATCGAGGAGATCAGGTTGAACTCGGCAAACTGGATCGCGTAGTCGGGGATGCGGCGCGGCATACCGGCCAGGCCCAGGTAGTGCTGGGGGAAAAACAGCACGTTGACCCAGATCGTCGACCACCAGAAATGGAACTTGCCGAGCTTTTCGTTGTACATGTGCCCGGTCCACTTGGGCAGCCAGTAGTAGACCGCGGCCATGATGGCAAA
>JBMCIV010000189.1:0-4022 GCA_048616735.1 Wenzhouxiangella sp.
ACTGAGCGGCTGTGGGCCGGCTGCCGGGAGGCGCTGGAGGCCGGCGGCGTCACCGACATCACCCGCGTGCGCGTACCGGGCGCTTTCGAACTGCCGCTGAGCTGCCGCTGGCTGGCCGAGAGCGAGCGCTTCGACGCCGTGATTGCGCTGGGCGCGGTCGTTCGCGGCCAGACCGCGCATTTCGATTTCATCAGCGCCGAGTGCGCTCGGGGCCTGGGCCAGGTCGCGCTCGAGGCGCGCATTCCGGTCGCGTTCGGCGTGCTCACGCCGGAAAACGCCGAGCAGGCGCTGGAGCGCGCCGATCCCGCGCGCAAGAACAAGGGTGGCGAGGTCGCGCTGGCCGCCCTGGAAATGATGGCCCTGGCCGAGGCGATCGCGCGTGGCTAAGGCTCCGTCCAGGTCTGGGGCCAACAACCCCTTCGAGCCGCGTCGCCGGGCGCGCCGGCGCGCCCTGCAGGCGCTCTACCAGTGGCAGCTCAACGACGATTCGGCGGCCGCCATCATCGGCCAGTTCCTGGAAGAGCAGAACTTCGAGGGCGTCGACCAGGGCTACTTCGAAACCCTGGTCCGCGAGGTGGTCAGCCGGCGCGAGGAACTGGATGCCGCCGTCGCACCTTACCTGAAGCGGGTCCAGGCCAGCCTCGATCAGATGGAGCGGGTCATCCTGCGCCTGGGCGCCAACGAACTGCTGCATCATCCCGAAACGCCATACCGGGTGGTGATCGATGAGGCCCTGGAGCTGTCCCACCGTTTCGGCGCCGAGCAGGGCCATACCTTCGTCAACGGCGTGCTTGATCGCCTGGCCGCAGCCTGCCGCGCCGTCGAGCGGGCCGCCGAGCAAGGTGAGCAGTGAGTTTGACCTGATCGCGCGCCTGGCTGCGCGCGTGTCGGCAGCGGGTGCGGATCCTGCCGTGCTGGTCGGGATCGGCGACGATGCCGCAGTGGTCCGGCCCGAGCCCGGCCTGGCCCTGGTCACGACCACCGATACGCTGGTGGCCGAGCGGCATTTCTCCGTCGACTGGCCGGCCGCCGACCTCGGCCACCTGGCGCTGGCGGTCAACTTAAGCGATCTGGCGGCGATGGGCGCGAGCCCGCGCTGGGCGCTGCTGTCGCTGACTTTGCCCGAGGCCGACGCGCGCTGGCTGGAGGGCTTTGTCGACGGATTCCTGGCGCTGGCCGGCCGCACCGCGACCCGGTTGATCGGCGGCAATATCGCCTCCGGCCCGCTCAACCTCGGCGTGACCCTGATCGGGCAGGTCGACCCGCAATACGTGGTCCGCCGCAGCGGCGCCGCGCCGGGGCAGGCCGTCCTGGTCACCGGCAGCCTCGGCGATGCGGCCGCGGCGCTGGCGCTGCAAGAGGCCGCGCCGGCTGCGCTGGTGCGCCGCCTGCGTCGACCCGAGCCGCGCCTGGCCGCCGGCGCCGCCTTGGCCGGGTACGCGTCCGGCATGATCGACGTCTCCGACGGGCTGCTGGCCGACCTCGGCCACCTGCTCCCGCCCGGGCTGGGCGCGACCCTGGAGCTTGCCGCCCTGCCGACCAGCGCGGCGCTTTCGGCAGCGATTCCGCAGCAGCGCCAGCGCTGGAATCTGCAGCTCGGCGGCGGCAACGATTACGAGCTGTTGTTCACCCTGGCTGCGAATCAGGTCGACGACTGCCGGGCGACGCTGGCCGGGCTCGGGCTGGATGCAACCGTCATCGGCTGGGTGACGGCGGCCCCGGAGATCATCTGTGTTTGTCCGGATGGCGGCGTTTTCACGGCGGATCACGCAGGTTGGGATCATTTTGAGGGCTGATCGTGCAAAAACGCGTCAGGTCGCGCTGGCCACGCCGAGCGGTTTTCTGGCCTTCGGTTTCGGCAGCGGTCTCAGCCCGGTCGCGCCGGGTACGGCCGGCAGCCTGGCCGCGCTGGTGCCGGCTCTGGCGCTGGCTGCGCTACCGCTCTGGGCAGGGGCGCTGAGCGTCGCGCTGGGCTTCGTGATTGGCTGTTACCTTTGCGGCCAGGCCGCGCGTCAACTCGGGGTGCACGACCACGCCGGCATCGTCTGGGACGAGTTCGTCGGCCTGTGGCTGGTGCTGCTGTTCATCCCCTTTGAGCCGCTTTGGTGGCTGGCCGGGCTGGCGCTGTTTCGGCTGTTCGATATCCTCAAGCCCTGGCCGATTGGCTGGCTGGATCGGCGCATGGCGGGCGGGGTCGGGATCATGGTCGACGATGCGCTGGCCGCGATCTACGCGCTGGTTCCGCTACTGCTGCTTGAGCATTTGATCAGCTGAGGGTTCGAACCGTGCCTCGATCGCGGCGAGTTGTTCGGCCAGGTCGGGATGGCGCCGGGCGATCTCGGTATCGCTGAGCGGCGCCAGCCGGTCGCGGCGCAGCGCGGCGGCGTCGTCGGTGCGCTCCAGGGCCAGCAGACTCCGGTAGCCGTCCAGGGCGCTGCTCAGGGTCAGGCCGTGGTCGGGGCCGTGCCGTTCGGCAAAAAAGCGCGTCGCCGCCAGGGCCAGCGCCAAGGCCTGGTCGGGCTGGCCGTTATCGGCCAGGGCCTGGGCGAGCAGGCGGGCCGAGGCCATGGTTTGCGGGTGATCGTCGCCGAACAGCCGCCGGCGGCGCTCGTGCACCGGCTCGATCATGGCCAGGCCGGCTTCGGCGCGACCGCGGTCGAGCAGGATGTTGGCCAGCACTTCCTGGGCACTGAGGGTTTCCGGGTGGTCGGGCCCGAGCCCGTCCAGGCGGGCTGCGACCACGCCCTCGAGGATCGCCTGGGCTTCGGCGCGCTGGTCCAGCCGGGCCAGCAGGCTGCCCAGGTTCAGGCGGGTGCGCAGGGTGATCGGGTGATCGGCGCCCAAGGCCTCGCCGGCCAGGCCGCTGGCCTCGATCAGAAGCCGGCGAGCGTCCTCGCTACGACCCAGCCCGGATAGGTTATTGGCCATGTTGCTCATGGCGCGAATCGTGTTGCTGCTTCTGCGGCCCTCGGCGGCGCTGAAAAAGGCCACGATTTCGCGGTCCATCTCCAGCGCCTGCTCCAGCCGGCCCAGCCGACCGAGGCTGGAGGCCACGTTGAGCATGGCGCGACCCAGGCGCGGATCATCCGGCGCCAGGGTTTCGCGCATCGCCGCCAGCACCTGCTCGAAGTAGGCCAGGCCGCGCTCGTAGTTGCGCGCCCGGGCGTGGACGAAGCCGGCGGTGCTGATCGTGGCGAGGGTGATTTCGTCCTGCGCCCCGAACCAGGCGCGCGCTTTTTCGGCGTTTTCGGCGGCCAGCTCGATCGCGGCATCCAGTTCGCCGCTGTCGACCAGGACCGTGGCCAGCGAGTTGCCGGCATCGATCAGCGCTGCGCGGTGCTCGGGGCGCCCGGGCTGCAGTCCACGCCGGGCGGTCTCGAGTTCGGCCCGCGCCTGGTCCAGGCGGTTGGCGCGATAGAGCGAGTCGCCCAGCCGGACCCGCGCCTGCAGCGTTTCCAGAGCCTGCGGGCCGAACGTCGCGCTGGACAGGCCGACGATGCGTTCGGCCAGCGCCGGCATCGGCCCGAAAAGATCGATGGCCTGGTAGACCGCGTGGATGGCGGTGTAGAGGTCTGTTTGAACCTGCGGCTGGTCGGCGAACTCACGCTCCACCGACGCAGTGGCGCGATCGAGCAGGAAGCGTTCCATGGTCTGGCGGGCCAGATCGGTGGCGTTGACGTGGGCGGCGACGGTCTGCAGCAGCGCGTCGGCATCGGCGGGATCGTCGCCGCTGCGGGCCAGGCCGGTGCGCAGCTGGCGATCGATTTCCTCGATGATGCCGGAGCCCATTTGCTGCGGGTCGATGCCCTCGAGCATGGCCTGCTGGAAGCCGGCGACCTGTTCGAGGTCCTGCTGGCGCTGCTCGGCGATGCGAAACTGGCGCTGGGCTTCGAACATGCCGAGGGTGGCCGCGGCCAGCCCGGCCAGCAGCGCCAGCAGCACGGCGCTGGCGCTGCCCAGGGCCAGCGCGTTGCGCCGGATGATCTCGCAGAGTTCGGCGTCCGGACCGACCACGAGTTCCT
>JBMCIV010000190.1:0-4006 GCA_048616735.1 Wenzhouxiangella sp.
CCATCGCCGCGGTGCACTGGCCGGCCTCGTGGGACAGCCTGGGCCAACTCTGGGAAGGCTACTCGGTCTCGCGGGTAATGGACGACGGCGAGTTCCGCGGCAATTTCCGCATTCCCTTCCTCTTTCTGGCCATGATCCTGCCGCTGGTGTTCTGGGGCGGCGGCAAGCTCAGCCTTGATCACTTGCTGAGCACGCTTTCGGGTCGTCAGGGCCGGTTCCTCGAACGCGAGCAGGACCGGGCCGCCTTCGGCCTGGCGGCGCTGATTTTCGGCGTGATCGGTGTTTTTTTGGTTCCTTTGTGGGGTATCGTGCTGCTGTTGCTCAGCCTCGGGCTGCTGGGTTATAGCGGCTACGGCTGGTATGCGGCGCAGCGAGCTTAAGCGATGATGCGGGAGGGCGCAGGAAGGGTCACCGGCCTTGTCTGCCCGCCGGGAGCACAGGCCGGCAGAGGAGACCAGGCCATGTCCAGCGAATCTGCCACCGCCAGGGTCTGGGTCGCCGATGACGACCAGGCGGTGCGTGATGCGATCGGGTTCATGCTCGACAGCCACCAGATCGATTATTGCCTGTTTGACTCGGCTGAGGCGATGCTGGCGGCCGTCAAGCCCGCCGATCGGGGGTGTTTGCTGCTGGACGTGAAGATGCCGGGCCTGGACGGCCTGGCCCTGCAGGCAAAGCTGCGCGAGGCGGGTATTACCATGCCGGTGCTGTTCATTTCCGGCCATGGTGACATTCGCACCGCGGTGCGCGCCGTGCAGGCCGGCGCGCTGGATTTTCTGGAAAAGCCCTTCGATGCCGAAATCCTGCTGGAAAAACTCGCCAACGCGCTGGAGATCGACCGCGCGGGACAGGCCGAGCTGGCCGCGATTGCCGATGTCGAGGTGCGCCTGGCCAAGCTCACCCCGCGCGAGCGCGAAGTCATGGAAGGCATGCTCGAAGGCAAGCTCAACAAGCTGATCGCCGCGGATCTCGATATCAGCGTGCGCACCGTGGAAATCCATCGCGCCAAGGCCCTCGAAAAGCTCGAGGCCCGCAACGGATCGGACCTGGTGCGGATGGTGTTGTCCAGCCACAGCTACCGCGACTGGCTGCTGTGAAACGCGCTCGAAAGTATGTGTAAGTACTTCTACGGACTCGTAGAATTCCGTATGGTCGCCGCGCCTGCGGGGTCCAATACTGTCGCTCAACGTCAACCAACGACAGGAGAGCAGACATGCCCGCAAGCCAACACACCGCCCGTTTTGAAGCCCTGGTTCAATCCCACGCCGACGACCTGTTTCGCTTCGGCTGCTGGCTGACCGGCGACCGCGAGGTTGCCAAGGACCTGGTCCAGGAAACGATGATCCGCGCCTGGCGCAGTATCGATCAGCTGCGCGAGCCCTGCTCGGTCAAGCCCTGGCTGATGACGACGCTGCGGCGCGAGAACGCGCGCCGGTTCGAGCGCAAGCGGCTCGATCTGGTCGACATCGAACATCACCCGGTCGTCGATCACGACGAGGTCGGCGTCGAGGCGCGCATCCTGCACAGCCAGATTCGCGTCGAGCTGGACCGCTTGCCGAAAAAATACGCCGAGCCGCTGCGCCTGCAGGCCTACCTGGGCTGCTCGATCGCCGAGATTACCCAGCGCCTGGGCATCAGTCGATCGGCCGCGATGACGCGCGTGCATCGCGCGCGCCAGCAGCTCAAAGACCGGCTTTCAGCCGACCATGGTCTGGCGGCCGCGTTTTCGCGCTGAGTCCTGCGAAGCATCTTCGCACTCGGCTGCCAGGCTGAAACAAAAGCGACTCCCGCTGGCCGAAGTGTCGGCCAGCCAGAGCCGCCCGCCGTGCGCTTCGAGGATGGAGCAGCACAGCGACAGGCCAATGCCCAGACCGTCCTGGCGACTGCTGGCGAAGGGCTCGAACAGGCGGGAACGCATGGCCTCATCGATGCCCGTGCCGCTGTCGCCGATTTCGAACAGCACCTGCTGGTCGGCATTGGCGCTGACCGACAGGTCGATCCGGCGCCGGGTTCCTTCGCTGTGGTTGATGGCGTCGACCCCGTTACGGACCAGGTTGAGCAGCACTTGCTGGATCAGCACGGTATCGACCCGAATCGGCGGCAGCTCGGTCGACAGGTGCATCACCAGTTCGACCTGGTGATGCCGGGTTTCGGTCTGGAGTAGGACCAGGCAGTCATCGAGCAGGCGCTGGACCGGGATCACGCGGGTCTTGATATCGCCGCGGCTGACGTAGGCGCGCAGGCGCTTGACCACTTCCTTGGCCCGGTCAGCGCCTTCCAGCGATTTCTCCAGTGCGTTGCGCACGGCCGCCAGGTCCGGGTCGGGCCGCTCGAGCAGGTGCAGGCAGGTCTGACCGTAGGTGGTGAGCATGGCCAAGGGCTGGTTGATTTCGTGGGCCAGCGCCGAAGCCATTTCGCCCAGGGCACCCAGCCGGGAAACGTGGGCGAGCTGGCTCAGGTGCTGGCGGGCCCGGGCCTCGCTGTCGCGCAGGGCCTGCTCGGCCTGCATGCGTTCGATCTCGGCCCCGACCCGGGCGGCGATGATGCGAAACATCGATTCGACGATGCGATCGCCGTCCATCCGGCCCTGGTCGTAAACGGCAATGTGGCCCACGGTGCGCCCATCGGAAGGGGCGAACACCGGAATGCCGATAAAACTCTCGACCCCGCCTTCCTCGCTGGCCCATTCCGGGAACAGCCGGCTCATGCCTTCCGGGTAGAAACAGAATTCGCCGCCGTTAATCACCTCCTGGCACGGGGTGCCGACCAGGTCAAAGGTGATGTCCTCGGAAAAATCCGACCCATGCCAAAGCGCGAGCGTGCGGACGTGGTTTTCCGGGTAGTCCAGGCACTCGGTCACCAGCGCGACCTCGACGCCCAGCGAGCGGGCCAGGCGGGCAACCAGCGTGCGGAAGTAATCGCCCCCGGTCAGCGGCGCCGTGGCCTCGGTGATCATGGTCACGAAATGCTCGATGGACGCGACCGTCGCGGCGGTGGGGCTGACAGATCCGGCGTTTGCAGGCATCGGTTTACGCTCGCGTGATGGGGTTTTCCATGCTTGGGTGGACCGGAACGGGGCCGATTGGCTTACGGCAGGGTGCTGAGCGGAATCGTGATGATGGGCAGGCCCAGCGCATCGGTCTGCCGGCGTGCGCGCAAGACCTCGTCGGCGCGTTCGTGGTCAACGTAGTAATACAGCTCGGCGATGCCGTGAAACTGCTCCAGGGTGACCAGATTGATCCGGGTGGTTTCGTCTATGCCGGGCACGAAGCCCAGCGGCAAAAAGAAACCGCGGTGATCCTGATCGGTGCCCAGCGAGGTGTAGAAGACGGTCAGGACATGATCGGCCGGCCCGCCGCCTGAAACCACCTCGATGCCAAAGCGCGACTGAAGCTCCACGGCCAGCCGGCGATCGGCATAGTAGCGCAGCCTGGGTTCGCCCAGAAAGTGCGAATCGATCCGCAGACGCTGCCCCGACAGCTGCTCGAAGTCGGCGGCGGGCAGGGCAGCGGCGACATCGTCGATGGCGTAGCTGACCAGCCGCTGGGCGGTGGAGCCGACCAGGGAATCCTGGGCCTGGCGCGAGCCGCAGCCGGCCAGCAGGACCAGCGCGGTCAAAAAGCACAGCAGGCGCGGGACAGTGATCGACAGATGCTGGTGGATCGTGGCCATGCGCAGCATCCTATCAGAGCAGGCCAGGCCCCGGCCGTTTACACTTAGCATCTTTGCTGAACGACTCAATCGATTCTTCGTTAAATGACCGCAATCTCGGAAACCTATCATCCGGCTGAACTGGAGCCGGCGATGCAGGCGCTGTGGGCGTCTGCGCAATTGCACCGCGCCGAGCGCGGCGAGGGCCAGCGCTACTACTGCCTGAGCATGTTTCCCTATCCCTCGGGCAAGCTCCACATGGGCCACATGCGCAACTACACGATCTGCGACGTGATGTCGCGCTTCCAGATCATGCAGGGCCTGCAGGTGCTGCAGCCCATGGGCTGGGACGCCT
>JBMCIV010000191.1:0-4004 GCA_048616735.1 Wenzhouxiangella sp.
TTGCCGAGCCGGGCCCCGGCTGAGCGATCCGTGATCGCGCCGTGCACCAACTACGCCGGCCCTGTGCCGGCGTAGTCGTTTACCGGGTCCGGGCCATGGCTTTGGAGATCGAGCGCAAGTTCCTGGTGCGCGGCGACTTTCGGCCGCACGCGTCCCAAAGCACGCGGATCCAGCAGGCTTATCTCTCGTCATCTCCTGAACGCTCGGTTCGCGTCAGACTGGCCGGCGAGCGCGGGTTTCTCACCATCAAGGGCAAACCCGACGCTAGCGGACTGACCCGCTACGAGTGGGAGCACGAGCTGCCGGCCGCCTATGCGCTTGAGCTGCTGGAACTGTGCGAACCTGGGCGCATCGACAAGATTCGCCATCGGGTCGAGTTTGCCGGCAAGACCTTCGAGGTCGACGAATTTCTGGGCGATAACGCGGGCCTGGTGGTCGCCGAGCTGGAGCTGGACTGCGCCGACGATTCGTTCGAGCGTCCCGACTGGCTGGGCCGGGAGGTGACGGGTGATTCGCGCTATTACAACAGCAGCCTGATCGGCAAGCCTTACCGGGACTGGTGAGCGTCAGCTTCCGCGCGCCGGGCGAAGCTCGGCATCGATGGCCTCAAATGGCACAAAGGCCGCGCGCGCCATGGTCAGCGGGTGGCCCAGGCTTTGTCGGATGGTGAGATATTGACCCCTGAGGTGCGGGTTTTTGACGCTCAGCGACGCGATCGTGTTCTTTTCTAAGACGCTGGTTCGACCCTGCCGGGGGCTTGCCGGAGCCGGCCGGCTTCGTTATTGGGCACCTCGGCAATCAGGCTGAAGGCCCGTCGTAACCGGCGCAGCTGCTCCCGACGGGTGGCTTCGAGCGCCGCGGCCGGTGTCTCCAGCATGGTCTCGCTGATGAACTTCGCTTGGTCCACGGTAGCGGGACGAGAACGCGGCGGCCGCGCTTCCGGGCCGCCGCGCTTGAAGCTTCATCGATTCAGTACTTGATCGTGCAGCCGTAGGGACGGGTGACGGCCTGCGCCACTTCGCGGCCGGCTGCCAGGTCGTCCAGGGCGGCGACCACGTACTGGGTGGCGTCCGGAATGTCGTCTGAATGGCGGCTGGGGTTGGAGTCGATGCCACCCATGTAGCGCAGGATGCCGTCGGCGTCGATGATGTACATGTGCGGGGTCACGCGGGCATCGTAGGCGCGGCCCATGTCACCGTCCTCGTCGAGCAGCACTGCGGTAGGGTGGGCGTTGCGGCTGGCAGTCAGTTCATCGGCCTGTTGCGGACCGACGTGGCCCTGCTCGCCGGGGCGCGAGGAGATCACCGTCAGCCACACCGCGTCGTGCTCGGCGCGCGCCAGGCGCTGCTGGTCCTGCATGTTGCCGGCGCTGTAGTGCTTGACCACGAACGGACAGTCGTGGTTGGTCCATTCCAGGACCACGAGCTGGCCGGCAAAGTCATCCAGGGAGTGGACCTGTCCCCGGGTATCGACCACGCTGAAGTCCGGGGCCGGTCGACCGATTTCGGGGGCGGCGAGTGCCGGTCCGAACACAACCAGTACTGCTGTGAGGACAAGAACTTGGACAAGACCATGTTTCATTGCGCAATTCTCCGTTTCGGTTTAAGGGGGGGTTGGGTCAAAGCGATTCGAGCGCCTGCACCACAAGGCCGGGGCTGAGTACCTGCGGCAGCAGGCGCGCCTGATCGCTGTTGCGCGGATAGACCACGTAAAGCGGCACGCCGTTGCGCTCGAAGCGGGCCAGGTACTCGGTGATGACCGGGTCTCGACGGGTCCAGTCGCCCTTCAGGTAGACCACGTCATTCTCGATCAGGGCGGAGCGAACGCGGTCGGTGTCCAGCGCGACGCGCTCGTTGACCAGGCAGGTCACGCACCAGTCGGCGGTCATGTTGACCAGCACCGCTTGTTCCGGATCGGCGATCAGCTGTTCCAGCCGCTCGGGCGAGTAAGGCTCCCACCAGGCCGCCTCGCTCAGCTTCGAATCGGGCTCCAGGCGGGCCGCGCTGCCCAACGCCGCCAGCGCGAACAGCAGGCTCATCGCCACACCGACGTGGCGGGCCGTGGCCAGCGTGTGACCGCGATCCGGGCGACCGGCCAGCCACAGCGCAAAGGCCAGCGCGACCATGCCGGCCAGCACCATGGCCAGGCTGTTGGCGTCGGTCTGGCGGGCCAGCACCCACAACAGCCAGACCGCGGCCAGGTACAGCGGAAAGGCCATGGCCTGGCGGAAGGTTTCCATCCACGGTCCCGGCCTGGGCAGTCGTCGACCCAGTCCCGGCCAGAAACTCAGCGCCAGCATCGGCAGCGCCAGGCCGAAACCCAGCATCAGGAAAACACTCATTGCCAGCGGCCACGGCAACAGGATCGCAACGCCCAGGGCGGTGCCCATGAACGGCGCTGTGCATGGGCTGGCCACGATGCTGGCCAAAACGCCGGTAAAAAACGAACCGCGCAGCCCCGATTGGTGCGCCAGGCGCTCGCCCATGCCCATCCATCCTGTACCGAAGGCGTACACCCCGGACAGACCCAGCCCCATGGCAAAAAACAGGTAGGCCAGCAGACCGACAAACCACGGCGACTGCAGCTGGAAGCCCCAGCCCAGCGCCTCGCCACCGGCGCGCAGCGCCAGCAGGACGCCGGCCAGGGCGGCAAAACTCAGCACCACGCCGGCGCTATAGGCCAGACCGTGACCGCGCCGGTCGTGTCCGTCGCCTCCGGCCAGGCTCAGGGCCTTGATCGAAAGCACCGGAAACACGCACGGCATCAGATTGAGCAGCACGCCGCCGGCCAGCGCCATCAGCAGCACCAGGACAAGATTGGGCGAGTCGGCGGCGGGCACTTCGGCCGCGGAACTGGCCAGATCACCGGGTGCGGCCTGCACGGACAGCGCGGTCGCGCTGTCTGCGTGCACCAAGACAAAGGGCAGCTCGTCGGGCGCGCCGCTGAAGTAGGTCGACAGCGGCTGGCTGATCTGGATCAGCCCGTCGCTTACGCCGATGAAGGCCTGCCCGGCGTGGTCGACCAGGTTCTCTGCGGCCGGAAAGAACGCCCAGCCGTCGGCGGGGAGCGGGCGCGCGGCTTCGGCCTGGATGCTCAACTGACCGCCCTCGGTGCTGAATCGGGCCGGCCAGTTCACCGTCTCGGGCCGCCGGGCGTCCGCCCAGGCGAACAGCTCGCTCGTTGCCGGATTCGGTGCGGGTCGGGCATCGCTGACCGGCAGTTCCAGCCTGAGATTGGCGTCTCCGGGAATGCATTCGACCTTGCACACCAGCCAGTCGGCGTAAAGGTCCAGGACAAAAGTTTCGCCCGCAACCAGGTCGGAAGGCACCTCGACCGTGACCGGCAGCAGGTGCTCGCCTTGGTAGCCAAAGTTGACCAGGTGACCGATCGGCAGGCGATCCGGGTAGGGCCATTGAACCGTTGAGATTACCGTGTCGGCGGGGGCGGTCCAGTCCAACTCGATCGGCAGGCCGGAGTCACCGGGGTTGATCCAGTAGGTATGCCAGCCCGCCTCGGGCAGCATGCGCAGCCCGACCCGGAAACGGCCGTCGGGCTGGACGGAAAGCGATTCGGCCACCAGCTCGACCTCGATGTGGTCGCGCTGAACGGGTCCGGTTTGCGGTTCGGCCATCGCCACCGCCATCAGCAGCAGGGCCAGCCCGCCGATCACCGTTCGCCGAACCGAAGCCAGGGCTTGCCACCGCGGCATAGGCGAGGCGCCGTACTAGCGGGCCTTGCCGCCGAACAGGGTCAGCAGTAGTCCGACCACGGCGGCTGCCGCGCCGCCGATCAGCTGCCAGGTGGTTTCTTCGCTGTACTGTCCCGTGACCAGCTCCTGCGCCTGTTCGCCCAGCCCCTCAGTGGCCTGCCAGCCAAAGTAGACCAGGCCGCAACCGACGATTAAAAGGGCGATGCCAAGCAGTCTCCAGATACTCATGGTGTTGTTCCAGTGTCGGTCGTGGGTAGGCCTGTAGTCTACTAGTGCTGACAGCGCCTGCAGAAAA
>JBMCIV010000192.1:0-3967 GCA_048616735.1 Wenzhouxiangella sp.
GCTGACGGCGGCCGGGCTGCTCACGCTGGAGGCCGTGCTGGTGATCCTGGGGGCAAGCGGCGAGATCCTCGACATGGCGATGCGATACAGCAGGATCTGGTACCTGTCGCTGCCGTTCCTGATCGTCACCATGGTCTGCAACGCCATGACCCGCGCCGGCGGCGACGCCTTCTGGCCCAGCACCATCATGGTCTGCTCGGCGTTGCTCAACGTCATCGTCACGCCGATCCTGGTCTTTGGCATCGGGCCTTTTCCGGACCTGGGCATCGAGGGCGCGGCGCTGGCCACGCTGCTGGCCCGGGTGATCTCGTCGCTCATGGCGCTGTACCTGGTGATCGGCCGGGACCGCCTGGTGGTGCTGGCCTGGCGCGATCTGCGGCGCTTTTCGCGCTCGGCCAGGCGCGTGCTGGGCATCGGCATTCCGGCCGCCCTCGGCAACGCCTCCAACCCGCTGGGCATGGCGATTGCCACTGCCGTCATCGCCGTGCTGGGGTCGGAAACGGTGGCCGGATTCGGCGTCGCAACCCGCCTGGAGGCGTTCGCGATCCTGCCCATGCTGGCGCTTTCGGCCTCCATCGGGCCGGTGGTGGGCCAGAACTGGGGCAGCGACCGGGCCGACCGGGTTGCCCTGGCCATGAAGACGGCGTTCGGCTTCTGCGCCGGCTGGGCGCTGGTGCTGGCGCTGTTCTTCTGGGCGTTCGGACAACCCATCGCCGCGCTGTTCAGCGCCGAACCCAGCGTCACCGAACAGGCCGCGCGCTACCTCTGGATCGTGCCCATCAGCCTGTGGGGCTACGGCTTCGTCATCATCGCCGCCGGCGCTTTCAACGCCCTGGGCAAGCCGCTGATCGCCCTGGGCTATTCGCTCACCCGCACGGCCGTGTTCTATGTGCCGCTGGTCTGGATCGCCTCGCGCCTGGACGGCTCGGCCACGGTCTACGCGGCGATTGCCGTGGCCAATGTCCTGGCCGGCATCCTGGTGGCGGTCGATTCACTCCACCGCGTGCGCCGCCTGAACCATCGCAGGACAGACGCTTGAGTGGGTCGGCAGGCTTTGGGGCCTGGTGGACCATGCCGCTAACCGCCGCCAGGCGCCCGCAAGCTCCGGCCCGCGGCCGCGCGGCAGAATACAGCCCCATTCGATCGGGAGCTAGCGCTGGTGCGGCGTCGCAACGCCGCGCCAGGCCACCAGCTTGAGCACGGTCACCAGCAGCGCCGGCAGAAAGGTCAGCGTGACCAGGGTGGCGAACAGCAGGCCGGTCAGCACGATCACGCCGACGCCGCGGTAGAGTTCGGTGCCCTCGCCGGGCAGGAACACCAGCGGGGCCAGGCCGAACAGGGTGGTGATCATCGACATCATGATCGGGCGGATGCGGGTGGCGACGGCTTCGGTGACCGCCTCGACCTCGTTTGTCATGCCGCCCCTGAGGTTGGCGAGGGTGCGATCGACCAGCAGGATGGGGTTGTTAACGACCACGCCGAGCAGGATCAGAAAGCCGAGCATGGTGATCATGTCGAACGGCTGGCTGACCGCTTGCAGGCCCAGCAGCGGCAGCAGCCCCCCGATCCAGTTGAGCAGGGCCAGGCCGCCGATACCGCCGGCGATGCCCAGCGGCACGGCGGTCAGGATCACGAACGGCCAGCCCCAGTGGCGGAAGATGGCGACCATGACCAGCAGGCACAGCACGATGGCGACCACGTAGTTGCCGCTCAAGGCGGCGCGGGTTTCCATCAGCTGGTCGCTGGCCCCGGAAATGTCCAGGCTGATGTCCTCGCCCAGGTGGCCCTCGCGGCTCAGCCAGTCGACCACCTCGCGCTCGACGATGCCGAGCGCGGATTCCAGCGGCACGGCGCGCGGCGGGATGATGTTCAGGGTCACGGTGCGGCGGCCGTTCAGGCGCCGGATGGCGTCGGTATCAACGGTCTCGACGATCTCGGCCAGGTTGCCCAGCGGGACGACGCCGGCCTCGGGCACGTAGACCGGCAGGTCCTCGACCCGGTCCAGGCGCTGCTCGCTGCCGGCCTGGCTGAACAGGAAGATGTCGATCTTGTCATCGCCCCGGAAATATTCATCCACAAAGGCGCCGTCAGTCAGCGCGGCCACGGTGAAGCCGATCTCGGCCGCACTCAAGCCCATTTCGGCGGCCCGGAACCAGTCCGGCCGGATCTCGACCAAGGGCTGGTCCAGCGACAGCGAGGACGGTGACGAGCCCAGCCGCGGATTGTCGAACAGCGACTCGGCGCGGTCGTAGGCCAGCTGGGCGACGCGATAGATGTCGGCCAGGTCACGCCCGGTGATGTCGAGGTTGACGCTGCGCGTGCCGCCGTCGTTGCTGGAGATGATCGAGCCGCGGCTGGCGAAGGCGCGCATGCCGGGAAAGCCGCGGTAGTAATCGGTCAGCACTTCCATCAGCGCATCGATCTGGCCCGGGTCGACGGTCTCGGCCAGCAGCCAGAGGTTGTCCGGGCTGATCGACATGCTCACGTAGGCCAGCGCCGGCACCGGCGCCTCGCCGCGCGCGAAGCGCTCGGGGTCATCGTCGATGTAGGGCAGCAGGTAGGCTTCGACCTGCTCGCCGATGGCGCGCATTTCGGCCAGGTTGTAGCCAGGCGGGGCGAACATGCGCGCGAAGGTCTTGGGCTCCTCGCCCTCGGGCAGGTATTCGGCCGGCGGGGTCAGGGTGAAGATGATGCCCAGCACCAGCACGATCACCGCGCCCAGGGTGGCCCAGCGCCGCGGGGCGCGCTCGATCAGCCAGCCGACCATGCCCAGCAGCCGGTCGCGCAGACCGCTGCCCGGGGTGGCTCGGCCCGGCTGATTGCCGTGGCCGAAGCGCAGCCGCGCACTGAGCGTCGGCACCACGGTGATCGCGACCAGCATGCTCGCCAGAATCGAGGCCGAGATCGCGATCGCGATGTCGGAGTAAAGTTGGCCGGCCTCCTGCCGGATGAAAAGAATGGGCGCAAACACCAGCACCGTGGTCAGGGTGGAGGCGAGCACGGCCGGCCAGACCTGGCGCACGCCCTCGAGCGCGGCCGTCGCGCGCGCCACGCCTTGGCGGCGCCGCCGCTCGATCGCCTCGAGCACGACGATGCTGTTGTCCAGGGTCATGCCCACGGCGAAGGCCACGCCGGCCAGCGAGATCACGTTGATCGTCCGGCCGGCCACCAGCAGGCCCAGAAAGGCGGCAATGGTGCAGATCGGGATGCCGATCACCCCGACCAGGGTGGCGCCAAAGGAGCGCAGGAACAAAAACATCACCAGCGTGGCCAGCAGCGCGCCCAGAATCAGGTTCTGCCAGACGTTGGCGACCGAGGCCTGGACGTAGCGCACGTCGTCGCTGATCAGCGCCATTTCCATCCCGGCGGGGTTGAGCACGCGCGCGTTGATGTCGTCGACCACGGGCAGCAGCGCGCGCTTGATGTCGATGACGTTGGAGCCCGGCGTGCGGTCAATGGCGATACTCAGCGACGGCCGGCCGTTGGAAAACGACAGCCCGCGCTGCTCGTAGTGGGCCTCCTCGACCGCGGCCACGTCCTTGAGCCGGACCAGGCTGTCGCCGCGCCGGGCGACGATCAGGTTTGCCATCGCGTCGAGGCTTTCGAAGCGGCCGATGGTGCGCAGCAGGTAGCGGCGCTTGCCCAGATCGATGTCGCCGGCCGGCGACACGCGCGTGTCGATGCCGCGCTCGAGCATCGAGAGCGCCCAGACATCCTGCTTGAGCTGGCAGACGGTCAGGCACCGACCGCATTTGATGCACTTGCGCGGCTCGAGCACGATGGCGCGGGTCGAGGTATCCACCGGCAGATCCGGCACCATCGGTTCGAAACTCGCCTGGCGGATGCCGAAATCCTGTGCCAGGGACTGCAACTCGCAGGTACCGTTCCGGCCGCAGGTCAGGCATTCGTTCGGATGGGTGCTCAGCGTCATCTCCAGAACGCTGCGTCGCACTTCGATGATCTCGGG
>JBMCIV010000193.1:0-3934 GCA_048616735.1 Wenzhouxiangella sp.
GGCGACCGATCTGACCACCGCCGACATCGCCGCAACCAGTCCCAAGCTTTGGAACTCGTGGAAAGACAGCCTGCTGTGGGAGCTCTACCAGGCCGCGGTCGATACCCTGGAGCGCGCGCCGGAGGAGCGCCCGGACCGCGACAGCAGCGTCAGCGAGACCCGCCGGGAGGCGCTTGCGCTGCTTGCTGCCCAAGACATGGACCGCGAACGCGCTGCAGCGCTGTGGTCGGCGCTGCCGGAACGGGCGTTTCTGCGCCTGGATGCCGATCAGCTGGCCTGGGCGACGCGCGCCGTCGACCAGGCCGACGGCTTGCCGCTGGTGGCCTGCCGTCACCTGCCGGACAAGGGCATCAGCGAAATCTTCGTCCACGCCGAGGATTTTGCCGGCCTGTTTGCCGTGGTCGCGCGCGAGCTCGATCGAATGCAGCTCAACGTGCTGGCGGCCCGTGTCGTGACCAGCACCGACGGCAAGAGCTGGGACGTGTTTCAGCTGATGGGGTCGGCCGGCGGTCCCTTGCTCGAGCCCGACGCGGCCCGCCTGGCCCGGATTCTCACCGAGCAGCTGGCGGCCAAGGCGGTTCGGCCGCTGCCGCCGCGCCCGTTGCCGCGGCGCCTGCAGCCGTTCATGGGTCGGGCCGAGATCCGGATCAACGCGGCGCGTGATCTGACCTGCGTGGAGATGGCGGCGACCGACCGGCCCGGCCTGCTGTCGGCCATTGCCGAGGCGCTGGTGAGCCGCGACGTGCAGCTGCTCGACGCCCGTAT
The DNA here is from genome assembly GCA_048616735.1 of Wenzhouxiangella sp. Classification (GTDB taxonomy): domain Bacteria; phylum Pseudomonadota; class Gammaproteobacteria; order Xanthomonadales; family Wenzhouxiangellaceae; genus Wenzhouxiangella. The sequence goes on from JBMCIV010000193.1 coordinate 766, forward strand.
CGCCACCTTCGGCCAGCGCGTGGAAGACGTGTTCCTGGTCTCCGACGCGGAAGGCCGCGCCTTGAGCGCATCCGCCTGTCGCGGGCTGGAGGCCGAACTGCGCGCTCAGCTCGACGTCGAACCGTCCACCACCACTTAAAAGAGAATCTGCATGAACAACCAGCATCAACCCGACCGAAACCTGATCGAAGCGGCCTGGGAACGGCGCGCCGAGCTCGGTCCCGACCACCACGAGCCCGAGCTGCGAGCCGCCGTCGATGCGTGCCTGAGCGGCCTGGAGGCCGGTACCCTGCGCGTGGCCCAGCCCGCCGCCGGGGGCTGGGTCGTCAACCAGTGGCTCAAGCAGGCCATCCTGCTGCATTTCCGCATCACCGCCAACCGCGACATGGACGGCGGCCTGAGCCATTATTTCGACAAGGTCGATTTGCGCTTCGCCGGGCCCGGCGACGCCCCGGCCGACAGCGGCGCGCGGGTGGTGCCGCCGGCCACGGTGCGGCGCGGCGCCCACATCGGCCACGACGTGGTGCTGATGCCCAGCTACGTCAACATCGGCGCGTTTGTCGGCCAGGGCAGCATGATCGACACCTGGGCGACCGTGGGTTCGTGCGCGCAGATCGGTCGCGGCGTGCACGTTTCAGGCGGCGCCGGCATCGGCGGGGTGCTCGAGCCGCTGCAGGCCAATCCGACGATTATCGAAGACGGCTGTTTCATCGGCGCGCGCTCCGAGGTGGTCGAGGGCGTGATCGTCGAGAAGGGGGCGGTGATCGGCATGGGCGTGTTCCTCGGTCAGTCGACCCGGATCTACAACCGCGCCACCGGAGAAATCCTGACCGGCCGGGTGCCGCCCGGGTCGGTGGTCGTGGCCGGCAGCCTGCCGGCCGCAGACGGCTCGCACAGCCTGTATGCCGCCATCATCGTCAAGCAGGTCGACGAGAAAACCCGCTCGCGGACCTCGGTCAACGAACTGCTGCGGGCGGCATGAGGTGAGCGATTTGACGGTTTACGGCATCAAGAGCTGCGATACCTGCCGCAAGGCATTGAAGTGGCTTGAAGCCCACGAGCGCCCCTATCGCTGGCACGATCTGCGCGCCGACGGCCTGACGCTGGAACAGCTGCAGCGCTGGCTGGCGGCGGCAGGAGCCCAAGCGCTGGTCAACCGGCGCTCGACCACCTGGCGCGCGTTGAGCGAGGCCGAGCGCGCGCGCGCCGGCGACCCGGCGCAGGCCGCCGCTCTGCTCAAGGCCAACCCCACCCTGATCAAGCGTCCGGTGTTCGAACGCGCCGGGCGGGTGCAGGCGGGCTTTGATGCGGCGGTCAGGGAGAGCTTGTAAACTGGGCCAATGAGCCAGGCCGCTGAACAAATCACCGCGCTGCGCCCCGTGGGCCGAGCCGAGCGCGAGGCGCGCGAGGCGCTGCTGTCCCCACTGGCCACGCGCTCGGCCGACAGTCGCGGCCGGCGCCGGGAAGAAGACCCGGACCCCTACCGGACCGAGTTCGAGCGCGACCGCGATCGCGTCCTGCACTCCAAGGCGTTCCGACGACTCAAGCACAAGACCCAAGTCTTCATCAACCCCGAAGGCGACCACGTCGTCACCCGCATGAGCCATACCCTGCAGGTGACCCAGGTGGCGCGCGCGCTGGCCAGCGCGCTGGGCCTCAACGAGGCCCTGACAGAGGCCATCGGCCTGGCCCACGACTGCGGCCACACCCCGTTTGGTCACACCGGTGAGGCCGCGCTGTCGGAATATGTCGAAGACGGCGAATGGCTGCACTCGGAGCAGGGCGTGCGCCTGTTCGAGGTGCTCGAGCCCTGCAACCTGAGCTGGGAGGTGCTCGACGGGATTCGCGCCCACACCTGGCGGGTCAAGCCACCGCCGCATACGGCCGAAGGCTGGGTGCTGCGCTTTGCCGACCGCATTGCCTATCTCAATCACGATCTGCAGGATGCGGTTCGCGCGGGCGTGATCGCGGCCGGCGACGTGCCCGGCGAAATCACCGACGTGCTCGGACCGTTCCGCGGCGGGGTCTGGGTCAACACCATGATCGAGGCGGTGATCGAGGAGTCCTGCCGTCGCGGCAAGGTCGCAATGAGCGCCGACGTGCTGCTGGCCATGAAGCATTTTCGCGAGTTCATGTTCGAGCGCGTCTACCTGCGGCCCGAAGCCGCAGCCCAGGCGCGCAGAGCCACCGGCGTGATCCATCAACTGGTCGAGCATCTGCTCGCCCATCCCGAAGAAATCCCCGATAGCTATCGCATTGTCGAGGCCAAACCGCTAACCCAGGTGCTTGATTATGTGGCCGGCATGACCGACCGCTATGCGCTCAACCTGCACGACCGTCTGTACCGTCCGCGCGGTCTGGTCTGAAAGCGTTCGTTTGCAATTCGTTAAACCGTTTGTTATGGTTTGTTGATGATTCAGTGATTCAGTGAAGCATCTCTGATACGAGATGCATCTCGCTTCATGCTCGGGTGCGCGTCATCCCTGCAGGTTCAATTTAAGGTGGCCAAGCGCGCCAGGCGCGATGAGCCACCAACGCTGATTTATTTTTTCGACTGTTGCCGCTGTTTCGACAGCCGTCCGAACCGTTGTGTTCAAAAACTGAAACAGGGAGAATTTCGATGAACAAGAAACCTCTTGCGTGGTTGTGCGCGCTCGCTTTGGCCGCTCCGTCTTCGGCTTTGTTCGCGTCTGAAAACGCCGATGAGGCCGAGCAGCTGCGCCAGCACATCGAACAGATGCAGCGCCAGCTGCTCGAGATGCAGGAGCGTCTCGATGATCTTCAGGCCGAGCGCGATGAAGAGCGCATGGCGCGCGAGCGGGTCGAGGCGCGAGTTGAGCAAGTGGCCGAAACCGCCGATGAGGCCGCCGACCAGGCCGCCGACGCGGACGAAGAAGGCATCCAGGTCGGCGGCGCGGTTCGCTTCCAGCACGTGTTCGAGGACTACAACGATACCAACAAGGAAAACAACGGCACGCTGGAGCTCGATACGGTTCGCGTCAACTTCGACGGCACCGTGGGTGACGTGATTCTGTCGGCCGAATACCGCTTCTATCAGTACATGAACGTCATTCACCACGCCTGGGCCGGCTACGACTTTTCCGATACGCTGCAAGGCCAGGTCGGCATCCACCAGTTCCCGCCAGAACCAACGCGCCCCTTCCTGCCA
>JBMCIV010000194.1:0-3923 GCA_048616735.1 Wenzhouxiangella sp.
GCCGATCGTTCAGGCAACAGTAATCAAGCTCGCGCACGCAGCCGGCCAGGGCGCTGGTCAGATCATCGGTCTCGGCACCCTTGAACTGCGCCCAGCCCTGCGGCAGGCTGGCCCGAACGCGGGCCTGGAAGCTGTGGCCGTGGAGACCTCTGGCGCGATGGCCCGCGGGCAGGATGGTGAGCGCTCGCGCGGCCTCGAAGGGCACGCTGGCCGCATGCATCAACCGTTCTTGGCTCATTCAAGCCATCCCGAACTTCGCGTACAGCGGGTCCGGCATGCCGGCCTCGGCAAAACCCTTCTTGCGCAGCAGACAGGAGTCGCACTGGCCGCAGGGTCGACCGTCGGCATCCGGGTCGTAACAGCTGCTGGTCATGGCGTAGTCCACTCCCAGCGCCACGCCCTTTTGAATGATCTCGGCCTTGGTCAACTCGATCAGCGGGGTGTGGATGGTCAAGGTCGCGCGATTCTCGACCCCGGCGCGGGTGGCCAGGTTGGCCATGGCCTGGAAAGCGGCGATGTACTCGGGCCGGCAGTCGGGATAGCCCGAGTAGTCCAGCGCATTGACCCCGATGAAGAGATCGAAGGACTCCAGCACTTCCGCCCAGGCCAGGCCGAAGGACAGAAACACGGTGTTGCGCGCCGGCACGTAGGTGATCGGGATGTCGGCGCTCATGTCATCCATGTCCCGGCCCTTGGGCACGGCCGTGTCACTGGTCAGCGCCGAGCCGCCGAAATGGCGCAGGTCGAAATCGACAATGTGGTGCTCCTGAGCGCCCATGGCCTGGGCAAGCCGCTGCGCGCAATCGAGTTCGACGCTGTGGCGCTGCCCGTATCGAAACGACAGGGCGAAACAGTCGAAGCCGGCGGCCGACGCCATGGCGAGCGTGGTGGCCGAATCCAGCCCGCCGCTGAGCAGGATGACGGCTTTGTTTCTTGCATCGGTCATCGGCAGTGTCTGCGCTTGATTTTTTCAGGCTGCATACGATACGGCAATCTCAGTGAGCCTGGCTTTGTTCGTCATCGGCAAGCTCCGGAGATCTCGGATCCAGGTCCAGTCCGGCCGTCGCGCTGGCCGGCATCGCGATAAAGTCTTCGCGGTCGGCCGCCGGCGGCCGCGGCGTGCGCTGCAGCCGGGTCAGGACAAACACCATGAGCAGCAAGTGCACAAGCGCGGTGAAGCCGAACAGCGCACCACTGCCGGCCCAGCCCATCAAGGCGGCGGCGAGCATCGGCCCGGCCACGGCGCCGGTGCCCTGCAGCAGCAGCATGCCGCTGGAGGCTTCGACGAATTCACCCTCGCCGACATGGTCGTTGACGTGGGCAACGCACAGCGGATACAGGGCGAACATGAACGCGCCCAGCACCGCGGCCAGAAGCAGCAGCTGGCCGGGGACGAAGGCCGGCAGCAGGGCCAGGCCGAGGCCGGCAAGGGCCGCGGCGGCCGCGGTCACAAGAAGGACCCGACGACGATCGATGCGATCTGACCAGCGGCCAAGCGGGTACTGCAGCACCGCACCCCCGATGACGGCCAGGCTCATGAACAGCGCGATCTGACCGGGCTCGAAGCCGCGGTCGGCGGCAAACAGCGGGGCCAGCGCCCAGAACGAACCGTTGACCAACCCGACCGCGACCGCACCCACCACGCCGCTGGGCGACTGGCGGTAGATTCGACCCAGGCGCAGGCGGACATCGGCCACCGGGCCGGGCACGATCGCGCGGGTCAGGCCAACCGGGATCAGCGAGGCGGTGATCGCCAGGGCGACGATGGCGAACAGGTTGAGCAGCATCGGATCGGCGGTCATCAGGATGAGCTGGCCGCCGGTCTGCATGGCCAGCTGGATGATCATATAGGCGGCCATGGTGCGGCCGCGGGCCTGGTTGCCGGCGCTGGCGTTGAGCCAGCTTTCGATGACCGTGGCCAGACCGGCAAAGCACAGCCCGGTGGGCACGCGCAGCGCAAGCCAGAGCCAGGGGTCGACGACCAGGCCGTGGACCAGCGCGACGACGGCTGCACCGCCGGCCAGAACGGCAAAGGCGCGAATATGTCCGACCCGACGGATCAGATGAGGCGAGAGCATGCAGCCGATCACCGTGCCGGCGGCCGCGCCGGTGCCGAGCAGCCCGATCTGCAGCGTCGTGAAGCCTTCCAGCGCCGCCCGCACCGGAATCAGCACCCCGTTCAGCCCGCCGCCGACAAACAGGATGGCGGCGCTGACAAACAGGGCGGTCAGGCTTAGAGGTCCCGCTGTGCGCATCATTCAACCCCTTGCAATGGCGTCTGGCAGCAAGCGCCGATTGTCGCCGAGTTGGCTACCGGCTCGCCCCGAATCCGGACAAATCAACGCCCGTTCCAGGCATCGTGGGCTTTCTCTCCATCGCCGGCGGCCGGGTCAGGGCTGCCTGCGGTTGCGCAACAGATCGCGGTGAGACGGGGCATCCTGATCCTGGCTGCGCATGGCCTCCCAACGCCTTCTGGCATTAGCCGAGCCGGCCGAGTTCATCAGGACTTCCCAGGCCGGCTTGGTTGTTCCATCCGCAGCCAGCACCCCCATGGCACACAGGTAATCCATGAACCGCTCAAGAAAGTCATCCGGCAGCCCGGCCAGCGCGTCGCGAAACACCCCCCGGATCAGCTCACACATCTCGCCGCTGAAATCCTCCAGCGTGAAAACCGAGGCAAACTTCACTCGCGGATGAACGATCAGCATGTCAAAAAGGATCTGGAAGCATTCGGCCTGCCAAGCCTGGGAGGCGCCCATGGAGGCCGCCGAGGGGCATGTGAGTTCCTGGATGACGATACGCTCATTTCCAAACGAATCAAGCAGCCTGCCGAACTGCTGTTGAATCTGCGTGGGCTCGAGTACAAACCAGAAAGGGTCGATCGGGCCATAGTTGACGGCAACGAAGTCGGCGACCTCGCCCATGGCCCGCCGCGTGGCCGAGCCATTGAGGTGCGCCGTCGCAGTCAGCGTCACGCCCACCTGGAGGCCGGGAGCAATTCCCTTGAGATGCGACCTAGCGGCTGCCACGAGGGCGACGTAGCCGTCGAGCTCATCGGCGAACTCGCCGTCCAGCCGGTCGTCCATTTCATTGCCCAGACCGAGCGCGATGACGCCACGATCCAGCAGCTCCGGGACCAGCGCCGAGAGCAGGCCGGCCAGTCTGTCGAACACTTCAGGATCGTCCAGCCCAAGGCCTTCGGCGAGACCGCCCTGGCCGTCGGAGAACTCGGGCGGCACCACGTAGTCGCCAACATCCCCGATCGTGAGATTGACGAACGTGGCCAGACCGCGGTCGTGCAAACCATCGAGCACGTCGACGAGCTCGGCGAAATCGTACTCGCCCGGAAACGGCTCGACGGCCGGCCAGTCAACGTAAACGGTAAAACCGCCCAGTCCGGCGGAAATCGCTTCGTCAAGGCGCTGGGTGAGTGGGTCGGAATCCGGCGGCAGGGCGCCGCTGCCGAAGCGAGTGGTGCCAATGATGACCCCAGGCCCCGACAGACCCGCTCTAGCATCGAGCTGAGTCTCCCGCGCCTGCGCTTGATCCAGACCGTAAAACCAGCCGGCAACGGCGGCGATCAACAGCAGCCAGCGCAGTTTCGCAAGCGATTCTAACGGCATAGCGATAGCTCCCCCTGCACGATGCCTTACGACGCACAACTCGAACCTGCTTGTCGATAATCTAAGGTTCGAGCCGACGCAGCAACAACCGTTTCGGAAAGATTTTGCGATCGAGGCGCTGCTTGAACGCTGGTGCCGGCTGAGAGATTCGAACTCCCGACCCTCTGATTACAAAACGGCCCTAATAGGGTTTTAGGGGGTTTATTAGCGTCCGAATATATAAGACAACTCATTGATATTGTTCCGTATTCGTTTTTTTGCGTCCGACAAGATACGCGGCAAGCTTGCGCGAAGTTGTCG
>JBMCIV010000195.1:0-3903 GCA_048616735.1 Wenzhouxiangella sp.
ATGCGGGCCGCTAAACAGACATCGACGGCAGACAGGGTCAACCGGGAATTGCCCTGCTCGCTGCACACCGGCCAAGCGCCGGCAGGAGAGAGTAAGCCATGCTGAAGATCGGAGTATCCGGGCTGCTGGCCACCCAGCGCGCGCTGGCGACCACCGCCAACAACATCACCAACGCCTCGACCGAAGGCTACAGCCGCCAGCGCGTCAATTTCTCGACGCGCCCGCCTGAATTTCTCGGCGGCAGCTTCCAGGGCACCGGCGTCCAGACCAGCAGCGTCAGCCGCATCTACGACGGTTTTTTGACCGGCGAAATCCGCTCAGGCCTGTCGGGCGAGGGCCGGCTTTCGACCTTTGCCGGCCTGGCCGGGCGCGTCGGCGACATCGTCGGCAGCGAGGCCAGCGGCCTGTCCGGCGGCCTGCAGTCGTTCTTCTCCAGCCTCGAAGGGCTGGCCAACGATCCCTCGTCGACGCCGGTGCGCCAGGTCGTCATTTCCGAGGCCGAGTCGCTGGCGCGGCGCTTCACGACGCTGGACTCGCGGCTGGAGTCGGTCGGGCGCGAGGTCGACGGCCGCGTCGCGGGTGCGGTCGACGAAATCAACGGCCTGGCCAGCTCCATCGCCGAGCTCAACGAGCGCATCGCCCGGGCCCAGGGGGCCTCGGGCGGTGCCGGCCCCAACGATCTGCTCGACCAGCGCGATCAGCTGATCAGCGAGCTGTCGGGCAAGATCGAGGTCAGCACCATCGACCAGGGCGACGGCGTGGTCAATGTCTTTGTCGGCAACGGCCAGAACCTGGTGCTCGGCGGCAACGTCAACTCCTTAAGCGTCGGTGCCGGCGATTTTGGCGCCCAGACCCAGGAAGTGCGGGTTGGCAACACGCCGGTGACCAACCAGCTCACCGGCGGCGAGCTCGGCGGGCTGCTGGATTTCCGGCGCGAAATCCTCGAGCCCACGCGCAACGAGCTGGGCCGCACCGCCGTCGCCCTGACCCAGGAGTTCAATCGCCTGCAGGGCGAGGGCATGGATCTCAACGGCGCGCTGGGCACCGATTTGTTTGCCGTCGGCGGGCCGAACGTGCAGGGCGCGGCCGGCAACACCGGCGGGGCCGACCTGCAGGCGGCCATCGACAATCCGGCCGCGCTGACCGGCAACGACTACCGCCTGGATTTCGACGGCGCCAGTTTCAGCCTGACCAACGTCTCGACCGGGCAGGCGGTCGGCCTGAGCGCGGCGCAGCAGTCCGATCTGCTGGCGGGCAACCCGATCAGCGTCGAGGGCCTGAGCCTGCAGCTCGACGCGCCGCCGCCGGATGCCGGCGACCGCTTTCTGATCCAGCCCACCCGCGCCGCTGCCGGCGAGATGCGCACCCTGTTCAGCGATCCCGCGCTGCTGGCCGCGGCGGCGCCGGTTCGGGCCGGCGCCGACCTGGCCAACCTCGGTGACGCCACGATTTCGTTCGGCGCGGTCGACGACATCGATGATCCGAACCTGCTCGATCCGGCCACGATCGAATTCACCAGCGCGACCGAGTTCGAGATCAACGGCAGCGGTCCGTTCACCTACACCCCGGGTGACGACATCACCTTCAACGGCTGGACCGTGCAGATCGACGGCGCGCCGGCAGCCGGCGATACCTTCACCGTCGAGGCCAACACCAGCGGCTCCGGCGACAACCGCAACGCCCTGCGCCTGGCCGGACTGTTCGAGCAGGACCTGCTCGACAACGGCAACACCACGCTGTTCGGCCAGGTCGACGCGCTGATCTCGCGCGTGGGCAGTGCTACGGCTTCGGCCAATACCGCGCTGGAAGCCCAGGAGGGCCTGCTGGCCCAGTCGCAGGCCGCGCGCGAGTCGGTCAGCGGCGTCAACCTGGAGGAAGAAGCCGCCAACCTGGTCCGCTTCCAGCAGGCCTACGAGGCCAACGCCCAGGTCATCCGGGTGGCCGATACGGTCTTCCAGACCCTGATCAACGCGGTGAGGTAAGCCAGATGCGCATTTCCACAGCCCAGATTTACCAGCAGGGTCTCTCGGGGATTCTGCGCCAGCAGAGCAGCCTCAACCAGACCCAGCTGCAGCTTTCGACCGGGCGCAAGATCAACAGCCCGTCCGATGATCCGGTCGGCGCAGCCCGGCTGCAGGAGCTCGAGCGCGGCGTCCAGGTCCAGGAAGTCTACGACCGCAACGCCAGCCGCACCCGCCAGCGCCTGCAGGTCGAAGAGTCGGCCATCAAGTCAGCCGGCGACCTGATCCAGCGGGTGCGCGAGCTTACCGTACAGGCCTCCAACGCGCCGTTGAGCGACGGCGATCGCGGCCAGATCGCGGTGGAACTGCGCCAGCGCCTGGACCAGCTGGTCGCCATCGCCAACACCCGCGACGGCGACGGCGAGTTCATCTTCGCCGGCGCCCAGGCCGGCACCGAGCCGTTCGTGCGCAGCGGCGGCGAGATTGCCTATCGCGGCGACAGCGTCCAGCGCGAGCTCAGCATCGGCCCCGGCGTGACCATGCGCGACGGCGATACCGGCGACCGGGTGTTCATGGCCATCCGCGACGGCAACGGCGTGGTCAGCGCCAGTCAGGATCCCGGCAACACCGGCGCGGGCTTCATCGCGGTGGAAAACGGGATTGATCGTTCGGCCTACGACGGGGATACCTACACCGTCGAGTTTATCGACCCCGAGCGCTTCGTGGTCCGGGACGGCAACGGCGATCTGGTGCCCGGCTTCGATAACCTTGTGCCCGATCCGGCTGACCCCGATCCGCTTAATCCGACGCTGCCGCTGGTGCCCGAAGGCGTGGCCTACAGCCCCGGCGAGACGGTCTCGTTTGCCGGCGTCAACGTGACCCTGCGCGGCAGCCCCGAGGCCGGCGATGAATTCATCGTTGAGCCGGCCGCCAACCAGAGCGTGTTCGCCACCCTTGATGAACTCATCGGCACGCTGGAGAGCGCAAGCGCCACGCCGGCCGACGCGGCCGTGCAGCGCCAGGGCATCGACGATGCGCTGGCGCGCCTGGACCGCATCGAAACCCGATTCCTGGAAGTGCGCTCTGATATCGGCGGGCGCCTGAACACCCTCGACAGCGTCGAGGAAAACATCGCCGAGCAGAGCCTGAGCCTGGAGACCCTGGTGTCCGAGGTCCGCGACCTGGACTACGCCGAAGCCATTACCCGCCTGCAGCAGGAGCTCGTGACCCTGCAGGCCGCCCAGCAGAGCTTCGTGCGCATCCAGGGCCTGAGCCTGTTCCAGTTCCTGCGCTAGATCGGCCGCCTCTCCGGGTCTTTTTAGCGCATCCTACCGCCGCCCGGCACCCGGTTCGGGCGGCGGCCCTACGCCATCTGGAGGGCCTTGTCAACACCCCGCGTTAAAATCGTGTATAGTCTGAATACGAACAATTCGCGGAGGTCGCCATGGATAACGGAATTGCAGGCGCTGCAGCCATGCCCCGGCCAATGCCGCTGCCCACCCGGCCAGCCGTCGCCGACTCGCTGGCCCCAGACCGCGACCAGCCCCAGAACAACGCCACCCGCCCGGACCCCGAAAACCCGGCCACCACCCCGGCCCAGCCCGATCCGGTGCCGCAGACGGTCGCCTCTCAGGGCGCGCCCAGCGAAGCCCGCAACCCCTTTGTCGACCAGCTTGAGGGCATGGCCCGGCAGATGACCGAGCGCGTCCAGTCGCAGGGCCGGTCGCTGGAGTTCGTCGTCAATGGGCAAGACAGCGACGAGGTCGTCATCCTGATCCGTTCCTCGGAAAGTGGCGAGGTGGTCCGCACCATCCCGCCCGACGAGCTGGCCAACCTGTCCCAGCAGGTTCGCGATGGCGGTTTGAGCCTGGTCGACGCCCGCGTCTGAGGCTCGCTTACCCGCGCCTGGGGTCCGCCTAAATGCCGACGCAACCCGTTCGGC
>JBMCIV010000196.1:0-3902 GCA_048616735.1 Wenzhouxiangella sp.
AGCATGCCGCGCATGGCCAGCTCGCTGACCATGCGCGGCATGCTCTTGACCTCGTTGTGGAGGAAATACACCTGGCCGCCGCGCTGGAATTCGCGCAGTACCGCGTCGCGAATGGTGGGCGTGTCCCATTCGCTGACAAAGGTCTTGACCGCCAGCCGGCGCGCCGGGGGGGTGGCGATGATTGAGAGCTCGCGCAGCCCGCTCATGGCCATGTTCAGGGTTCGGGGGATGGGGGTGGCGGTCAGGGTGAGCAGATCCACTTCGGCCCTGAGGGCCTTCAGGCGCTCTTTCTGGCGCACCCCGAAGCGCTGTTCCTCGTCGATGATGACAAGCCCTAGATCCTTGAGCTTGATGTCTTTTTGCAAAAGCCTATGGGTGCCGATGACGATATCGACCGTGCCGTCGGCCAGGCCGGCCACAACCTCAGCGGTCTGCTTGCCGGTGCGCGACATCAGTTCAACCCGCACCGGCCAGTCGGCGAAGCGATCGGCGAACGTGCGCCGATGCTGCTCGGCCAGCAGCGTGGTCGGGGCGAGCATGACCACCTGGCGACCGGAATCGACCACCGCGAACGCCGCCCGCAGCGCGACCTCGGTCTTGCCGAAGCCGACGTCGCCGCACACCACCCGATCCATGGGCTGGTCGGAGGCCAGATCGGTTAGAACCGCGTCGATGGCGCGCTGCTGGTCGTCGGTCTCTTCGTATTCGAAACCGGCCGCGAAGCGGGCGTAAAGCCCGCGGTCCAGACCGTAGGCAAACCCGGCCCGGGCGGCTCGGCGGGCCTGCAGGTTAAGCAGTTCGGCGGCGACATCGCGCACCTTCTCGGCGGCCTTGCGGCGGGTTTTCTTCCATTGATCGGAACCCAGCCGGTGCAGGCTGACGGCTTCCGGGTCGGCGCCGGTGTAGCGGCTGATCAGTTCAAGATCGGTGACCGGCACGTAGAGCTTGTCGCCGCCGTCGTATTCCAGGGTCAGATACTCGCCGCGCCCGTCGCCGACCTCCAGCACTTCCAGGCCGCGGTAGCGCCCGATGCCGTGCTCGAGGTGAACGATCAGGGCGCCGGGCTGCAGGTCGGCCAGGCTTTTGACCAGGCTTTCGGGATCCTGCCCGGTGCGGCGTTCGCGCTGGATGCGCCGGGCATGGCCCGGGAAAAGATCGCTTTCGCTCAGGACGATGAGGTTGTCCTGTTCCAGTACCGCCCCGCCGGACAAGGGCAAAACTGCGATGCTGACCGGGTCGTTCTGGCTGGTGAAAGCGGCCCAGGACTGCACGGGGCGGGGTGCGAGGCCGGCCGAGCGCAGGCTTTCGCCGATCAGCTCGCGGCGCCCGGCGGTATCGGCGGCCAGCAGCACGCGCGCCGGCTGGCGCTTGAGCCAGGCGGCCGCCTTCTCCGGCTGCTGATCGAGGTCGACCGGGTCGGGCGCGCGGACGATGGCCGCGGCGGGGGCGCGACGGGTGATTCTGACGCTGGCCCGGTCCAGCAGCTCGGCCGCCATGGCGCGGCCGTGGAAAAAAAGCTCCATCGGTTTAAGCGTCGGGCGCTCAATATCGCCGCTGCGCTGCTGATAACGCTGCTCGATCTGCTCGCCGTAGGCCTGCGCGGCCTCCTCGACGCCGTCGAGGACGATCAGGCGATGCCGGGCCGGCAGGTACTCGGTCAGCGCGCTGGTCCGGTCGAAAAACAGCGGCAGGTACTGTTCCAGGCCCTGGCCGGCGATGCCGTCACCGACTTCCTGATAGGGCAGGGCGCGCCGCAGGTCGACGTCAAAACGGGTCCGGAATCGCCGCCGAAACTCGGTCCGGCTGGCCTCGTCGAAAGGAAATTCGCGCCCTGGCAGCAGGTGGATCCGCGACAGTTTCTCGACCGAGCGCTGGCTCTCGGGGTCGAAGCTGCGGATCGTTTCGACCTCGTCGTCAAAAAGTTCGAGCCGAAACGGCAGCGCCTGGCCCATGGGCCACAGGTCGATCACGGCCCCGCGGGTGGCGAACTGTCCCGGTTGCCAGACCTGTTCGGAGGCCTGGTAGCCGGCGTCCTGCAGTTGGGCCCGGAAGCTTGTCGGATCGATGGTTTGCCCGATATCGAGCTTGACGCTCTGGCCGCGGATCCAGCTCACCGGCGCCAGGCGCTGCATCAGCGCGGTGATCGGCGCGATGATGATGCCGCGCTCGAGCCCGGGCAGCCTGGAGAGCAGGTCCAGGCGGCGTGAAATCAGGTCCGGGTGCGGTGAATAGAGATCGTAGGGCAGGGTCTCCCAGTCGGGAAACAGCTCGACGGCCGGGCTGTCGAGATGAGCCAGGTCGTCGCGCAGCTGGCGGGCCCCGTAGCCGTCGGCAGCGGCCACCAGCAGCGGACCGCCCTGACGGCGGCCGAGAGCGGCCAGGGCGAGCGCCAGGCCGAGACCCTCAAGCCGCGGCCAGTCCTGGCGTTGTTCTGGGGTTTCAGGCGGCGGATTGAGAACAGAAAATCGGTGAGTCATCGAGCTGTTGGTCAAAGACGGCACGCTATTGTAGCGACTGGCGGATTTTGTTTGCCGGAAAGCACGCTTTCATTTATACTAGCGGGCTTGTTCGGATGGGCGATTAGCTCAGTTGGTTAGAGCGCTGTCTTGACATGGCAGAGGTCACTAGTTCAAATCTAGTATCGCCCACCATCCTTCCAATCCACCCGGTACCTTGGCCAGCGCACGGTCCGCTTTCTTGACGGCCTGCCAACAACAGGATTGGACAATGAAATCGGGCGCCGGGCGCCCTTTTTTCGTGGCGTTTTTTTATTTGCGTGGTTAGTGAGCAGACATGGTGCAGATCAGCCTTCCTGACGGATCGAGCAAGCAATTCGATGCCCCGGTGACGGTCGCCGAAGTGGCCGCATCGATCGGCTCCGGATTGGCCAAGGCCACCCTGGCAGGCGAGGTCGATGGCCGCCTGGTGGATGCAGACCATCGCCTGGAATCCGACGCCAGCCTGCGCATCATCACCGCGCGCGACGAGGAAGGCCTGGACCTGATTCGCCACTCCACCGCCCATCTGATGGCTCAGGCCGTCAAGCGCCTGTTTCCGGAAACCCAGGTCACCATCGGTCCGGTGATCGAAAACGGCTTTTACTACGACTTCGCGCGCGAAGAGCCGTTTCGACCAGAGGATCTCGAGACGATCGAGGCGGAGATGCAGCGCATCGTCGATGCTGACCTGCCGGTCTCGCGCGAGGTCATGGACCGCGACGAGGCGGTCGAATTCTTTCGCGCCCAGGGCGAGGAATACAAGGCCCGCATCATTGCCGACATCCCGGCCGAAGAGACCATTTCGCTGTACCGGCAGGGCGACTTCATCGATCTGTGCCGGGGGCCGCACATCCCCTCGACCGGCAAGCTTGGCGCGTTCAAGCTGACCAAGCTGGCCGGGGCCTACTGGCGCGGCGATGCCGGCAACGAAATGCTGCAGCGCATTTACGGCACCGCCTGGGCCGACAAGAAACAGCTCAAAGCGTTTCTCAAGCGCCTGGAAGAAGCCGAAAAACGCGATCACCGGCGCCTGGGCAAACAACTCGACCTGTTCCGCTTCCAGGATGATGCGCCGGGCGCGGTTTTTTGGCTGCCGCGCGGCTGGGCCCTGTTTCGGCAGCTGATCGACTACATGCGCCAGCGCCAGGAAGCGGCCGGCTACGTCGAAGTCAACACCCCCGACGTCATGGATCGCTCGCTGTGGGAAACCTCCGGCCACTGGCAGAATTACCACCAGCACATGTTCACGACCAAGACCGAGGACGATCGCGTTTTTGCCCTCAAACCGATGAACTGTCCCGGCTCGGTCAGCCTCTACAAGCACGGCCTCAAGAGCTATCGCGACTTACCCATCCGCATGGCCGAGTTCGGCAAGGTCCATCGCTACGAGCCCTCGGGCGCGCT
>JBMCIV010000197.1:0-3899 GCA_048616735.1 Wenzhouxiangella sp.
CAAGGGTCGGGCCCTGGCGCTCGCCGATACCGGCCAGCGCGACCCCGCGATTGAAGACGAGGCAGATCGTCTGCTGCAGCTCGGCGTGCGCGCGATCTTGCTGGTGCCGATGTTTGCCGGCGACCAGGCGGTCGGCCTGATCGGGGTGGATCGGGCAACGGCTGCCCGCGCCTGGCGCGAAGACGAATCAACGCTGCTGCAAAACCTGGGTCACTTCCTGACCCACGCGCTGCTGCGGGTTCGCGCCGAGAACACCGCGCGCCAGGTCACCGATCGTTACCAGGCGCTGACCGAAAAGAGTCAGAGCATCTTGTTCGAGATCGGGCGAGACGGCCGATATGCCTTTGTGTCCGGGAACGCCCAGGCCATGACCGGTCACCGGCTGGAGCGATTGATCGGGCGCCCGTTCGAGGATTTGCTCCATCCCGAGGACCTGCCCGGTCTGCTCGCCGGTTTTCGATCGACGATGACCGACGCCAGGGCGGCGCCGACGCTCGAGTACCGGATCATCCACGGCGATGGCAGCGTGCGCTGGCACCGCGCGGTGCTGGTGCCGTTGCGCGACGGGGCCGGCAGGATTCGCGGCGTGGTCGGCAATGCGCTGGATATCACCGATCTCAAGGCGCTTGAGTCGAATCTGCGGCGCGAGGCCGCCCTGACGTCGCTGCTGGTGCAGCTGGCCACCGAGTACATCAACCTGCCCAGCAGTGATTTCGAGCCGGCGATCGCGCGCTCGCTGCGCGATCTGGGCGAATTCGTCGGCGCTGACCGGGCCTACGTTTTCCGCTACGATTTCGAAGCCGGAACAGCGATCAATACGCATGAATGGTGCGCCACCGGAATCGCGCCCCAGATCGACCAGCTGCAGGCCGTCTCGCTGGAGCAGATCGGAGATTTTGCCGCCGCCCATCGGCAGGGCGAGCCACTGCAGATTCCGGACGTGTCGTCGTGGCCGCACTCAGGCACCCGCGACATCCTCGCTCGGCAGGCTGTCCGATCGCTGGTGAGCGTTCCGCTGATGTTGGACGACGACTGCCTGGGTTTTGTCGGTTTCGACTACGTGCGCTCGGCGCGGGATTATTCAGCCAAGGAAGTCCACCTGCTGACCGTGTTTGCCCAGATGCTGGTCAACATGCGCGTCCGCGCCGGGATCGAGCGCCAGCTCGCGGCAGAACGCCGGCGCCTGGGCGAGATCATCGACGGCACCGATGCCGGGACCTGGGAGTGGGATCTGCAAAGCGACGCGATGCGCTTCAATCATCGCTGGGCCGAGATGCTGGGGGTGGATTCGGTCGACGAGTTGCCGCAAACCTCCCGGCAGTGGTTTGACCATGTCCACCCGGACGATGTGCCGAGCGCCATGGACAAGCTGACGGCCCACCTCAAAAACGCCGAATCGCACATGGAGATCGAGATACGGGTGCGTCGGGCCGACGATCGCTGGCTGTGGATCCTGCTGCGCGGTCGGGCTTCCCACCGCGGCCGGGACGGCAGGGCGCACCTGGTCTCCGGCATCGCCATCGACATACAGCAGCGCAAGGCGGCCGAGGCCGAGCTGCGCAAAGCGGCCAGCGTGTTCACCCACTCGGGCGAGGGGATCCTGATCACCGATCTGAACAAGCGCATCGTCGAAGTCAACCAAGCCTTCACCCGGATCACCGGTTACCCGCGCGAGGAGATCCTGGGCCGCACCCCCAGCGTATTGTCCTCGGACCGGCACGACGAGTCGTTCTACCGCGCCCTGTGGCGCGATCTCCTGACCGACGGCTACTGGGCCGGCGAGATCTGGAACCGGCGCCGCGACGGAACCGAATATGCCCAGCGCCTGACGATTTCAGCCGTCCGCGACGAGGGCGGCAAGCCGTCGCACTACGTCGGGCTGTTCGCCGACATCACCGCCCAGAAGAACTACCAGCGCGAGCTGGAGCGCATGGCTCACTACGATTCGCTGACCGGCTTGCCGAACCGGATTCTGCTGGGCGATCGCCTGGCCCAGGCCATGTCGCAGGCCCGCCGCAACGGTCAGCAGATCGCGGTCGCCTACATGGATCTGGACAACTTCAAGACCATCAATGACCATCATGGCCACCAGGCTGGCGACCAGGTCTTGCGCTCGGTTGGACAAGCCATCAGCGAAGTCTTAAGGGAAACCGATACCGTCGCCAGGCCCGGCGGCGATGAGTTCGTGGCGATACTGACCGGGCTCAAGGCCGAAACTCAGCTCGATCAACTGTTGTGCAGGCTGCTGGCGAGGCTAGACCAGCCGATCCAGCTCGACCAGGGGCAGGTGAAAGTGGGCCTGAGCATCGGCGTCACCCTGTATCCGCAGGCCGGTGAACCGGAAGCCGATCAGCTGCTGCGCCAGGCCGATCAGGCCATGTTCGAGGCCAAGCGCAAGGGACGCAACAACGCCTGCTACTTCGATACCGAGCTTGAGCGCAGCGTTCAGCGGCGGCATCTCGATCAGGTCCGTCTGCGCCAGGCGCTGGCCGACGACGAGTTCACCTTGCACTACCAGCCGCAGATCGATCTGCAAAGCGGCCGCGTGCAGGGGGTCGAGGCGCTGATCCGATGGCAGCACCCGGAGCGTGGACTGCTGGCGCCGGCGGCTTTTCTACCGATGATCGAAGACCAGGCGCTGGCCATGCAGTTCGGCCAATGGGTGCTGACGCGCGCCCTGGAAGATCACGAACGCTGGCGCGATCGCGGGCTTGATCTTGATATCGCCGTCAACGTCGACGCCGTCGATCTGCTGGCCGATGATTTCCCCGGTCGGCTGCAGCGGCTGCTGGCCGCCCATGCCCGGTTTCCGGCGCAGCGCCTGCTGCTCGAAGTCGTCGAGACCAGCATGCTCGAAGACGTCAACCAGGCTACGGCCATCACGCGCGCCTGCCAGGAGCTGGGCGTGGCTTTTGCGCTGGATGATTTCGGAACCGGGTTTTCTTCGCTCAGCCACCTCAAGCATCTTCCTTTGCAGCAGCTCAAGATCGATCGCAGTTTTGTCTTTGACATGATGTCGGATGCCGACGACCTGGCGATCATCGAAGCCGTCATCAACTTAGGCCGCGTTTTCAGTCTCGACGTGCTGGCCGAAGGCGTGGAAACCGAGGAGCATGTCGAGGCGCTGGCGCAACTGGGCTGTCGTCTGGTTCAAGGGTACCGGATCGCGCGCCCGATGCCGGCCGACGAGGTTGCCGACTGGATCGCAGGCTGGCGCTTGCCGCAGGCCTGGCGCCACAGGCATCGCCTGAGCGTTGAAGGTCGCTTGCTGCTGTTTGCAGAAGCCGAGCTGCGCGGTCGGCGGCAGCGGCTGGATGAGGCCGTGGGCGCGTTGTCGACGCAGTGCCCGTTGCTGCCGGTTCACGGCCCGCCGCAGGCGCTTTCGGACTGGCTGACGCGGCATGCAGGCGATGACAGCGCGCACCAGCTGGCCGAGCTCGTCGGCGCGCTGGCGGCGCGCGAGGCGTCGCTGCTGGAGCTGTGCCGCGCCGGTCGGCGGGCCGCTGCCCGGGCCGAACACGAACGCTACCGCAGGCTGTCGGGCCAGCTCATCGATCGACTCGGTCAACTGCGCCGCGCTGCCCCGGCCGGCGACGTTCAGCCATGACCGGCTCGTCGCCCTGGCTGGCTGAGAGCCCCTCGCCCGGCCAAAAGCTCCACCTGGTCGGAGACTGGCGGATCCACCATGCCGCCGAGCTGCAGCGCACGCTCAAGCGCTATCGCCAAGACTGTGCCGGCCTGGACGGAACCGGCATCGAGGCGCTCGACGCCGCCGGCGCTTTCCTGCTGCTGGGCTTTGCCCGTCGCTTGGGCGTCGATGTCGAGGCGATCGAACTCGAGGCCAGGCAGCGCGAACTGCTGTTGGCCGTGGCCGATAGCCTGGAAGTCGACCAGCCGGG
>JBMCIV010000198.1:0-3869 GCA_048616735.1 Wenzhouxiangella sp.
AGCTCGGCCAGGTCGCGCTGCCGCTCGGCCCGGTCGCGCTCAAGGCCCGCCACCTGGGCTTGCCAGGTCACGCCGGCCAGGCCGACCAGCAGCAGCAGGATCGACAGGCCGCTGAGCGCAACCGCAGCCGGATTACGGCGCACGAAGCGATCGAGCAGGTAGCGCCTGGTCTGGGCGCGGGCCGCCACCGGCAGCAAGCGCCGGTGGCGGCGCAGGTCTGCCAAAAGCCCGGACACGCTTGGATAGCGCCGGCCCGGGTCAGCCGCGCAACAGCGCGCGATGATCGCCGCCAGGTCGCGGCGACGGGGAACGCGGCCGCACAGCGCGGCCGCCAGGGCCGGCGCCGAATCCAGGCAATCGCGGCTGCAACGCTCACCGAGCAGCAGCCAGGCCAGCAGGGCTCCAAGCGCCCAGACGTCAGACTGGGTCGAGGCCGGCTGACCGGCCAGCTGCTCCGGGGCGGCAAACGCCGGCGTCAGCGCGGCGATCACGTCGTGCGCCTGATCGGCCTCGTCGAGCACCAGGCGCGCCACGCCGAAATCCAGCAGACGGATGCGCTGATCTTCGCCCAGCCGGATATTGGCCGGCTTGATATCGCCGTGGACCACGCTGCGCTGGTGCGCGTGCGCGACCGCGGATGCAATATGGCAGAACAGCTCGATGCGCTGATCGCTGTTCAGGCGGTCGGCGCACACGCCCAGATCATCCCCGGGCACCCACTCCATGATCAGGTAGGGCTGGCCGTCGTTGCTGGTACCGCCGTCAAGAATACGGGCGATATTGGGGTGGTCGAGGCGGGCCAGCAGCTGCCGTTCGATGGCCAGCCTGACCTCGAGCCGACTGTCGCGGCGCATCCGGATCAGCTTGGCCGCTGCGGTCATCTCGAAAGCGCCGTCGGCGCGCTCGACCTTGAATACCATGCCCATGCCGCCGCTGCCGACCGGGCCGACCACGGACCAGGGTCCCAGGCGCGTTCCCGGCGCCAGCGCATTGCCCAGCGCGGCGCTGGAGGCGGCCAGCTCATCGGCGACCCGGCCCAGCGGGGCCTGCCAGTCCTGCTCCGGCTCGGCCAGCGCCGCAACCAGCCGCTGCAGCCACAGGCCAACCCGCGGACTGCGAGCGCAACGGGCGGCCAGGCGGCGGTCACGTTCAGCGACAGGCAGGTCGGCCAGTTCGGCAAAAGCGCGATCCAGTACCCGGCGCCGGGCCGGGGTAAGACGACCGGGCGGGCTGACGCTCACAGCCACCAGCGCCGCACCGGCGAGGCGGCGTCCAGGTGCCAGGCGGCCTGGGCCAGAAACAGCTCGGCGGTGGCAAGCGCGTCGGTCATGGCGTGATGGGCGGTGTAGGCGGGCAAATGATAGCGCTCGCGACACGCGCCCAGGCGGACCGAGGCGCGGTGCCGAAAGCCAAGCCAGCCGCCCAACCGCTGCAGCCAGCTTCGGTTGTGGTGCAGGCTCCAGGCTTCGACGGTCATGGTGTCGATGAGCGGAAATTCCAGCCCGTCCCCCATCCAGCGGCGGCAGACCTGGTCGAGAAACGGCCGCTCGATGTTGCGGTAGTGAACCACCACAACCCGGCCGGCCAGGGCCTGCAACAGCTCCGGCAAAACGGCGGAAAAGCGCGGCGCTTGCAGCAGCTCCTCGTGCGTGATGCGGTGGATCAGCACGGATTCCGGCGCCAGTTCGCGGCGCGGGCGCACCACCCAGTATTTCGCCTCGGCCATCCGAATTCGGCCCAGCGTGAAAGGCACCAGGCCGATGCTGACGATGGCCGAGTGCTGCGGGTCCAGGCCGGTGGTTTCCAGGTCCAGGGCGACGAACGGGGTTTGGGCAAGCGGCGTATCGCCGCTGACCACGCCGGCGTCGTAATACGCCGCCAGCATCGGAATCGACGTGGCTTTCGCCAGCGCCTGAAAGCGCGCTGGCCAGTCGATCCGGCGGAACGCCCTGGCGCGGGACCGGGTCACGGTGTTCAGGCCCGCACCACCCGGTAGCGCAAGCGCAAGAAGCTCTGGGCGTTGCTGAGGACGCGAAAAGCCTCCTTGAGGTTGCGCCGATCAAAGGTGTTGAGCGTGACCGGGTTGAGCTTGTTGTCCGGCCGGCTACCGCGCTCGAGCTGGGCGACGTGATGACGGTACTGGGTGACGGCGAGAAACTCCAGCGCATCGCGCAGATCGGCGGTCATGCTGGCGGTCAGGAAACCGGCCGCCACGATGTCGTCGAGCCGGCGAAACGAATTCTGGGCAAGCGAGGCGCTGGCCATGGCGTGGACCCGGATGACGTCGACCATGGGCGCGGTGCCGCGCCGCTTGAGGTCAAGCGAATCCTGGTGGCGGCCGCTTTTTTCGAGCACGAAATCGCGAAAGAAACCCAGCGGCGGCGTGCGCGTTTGCGCGTTGTGGGCCAGGCAGCCCAGGAAGGCGGGCGAGACGCTGGCGCGCTCGGCGATAAAGGTCTTGAGGGTATCGGCAAAGCGGGTCTCGCCGTGGACCCCGTCCAGATCGAAAAAGATCGAGCTGTTGAGCAAGGCCGGGCGGTCCGGGCGCTCGATCCAGCCCGCGAAGCGCTCAAGCCAGGTCGCCAGCGGCTGGCGCAGATCCGGGTTGGTGGCCATCACGTTGCCCTTGCAGTAGGTATAGCCGAGCTCGGCCAAGCCATCGCAGACGAACTCGGCCAACTGGCGAAAGTAGTCGTCGTGAAGGTCGCGATCGAAGGCGTCGTCGAGGATCAGGGCATTGTCCTGATCGGTGACCAGCGACTGCTCGTCGCGGGCCATGGAGCCCAGCGCGAGGAAACAATACGGCACCGGCGGCGGCCCGAGACGCTCTTCGGCCAGCTCCAGCAGGCGCTGCTTGAAGCTGCGCCCGATCATGGCCACGGAGCTGCCGATCATCCGCGCCGTAGCGCCTTCGTTGACCATGCGCACGAAGCTGCCGCGAACGTCGGGCATCAGCGCCTTGAGACCGTCGATATCGGGCTGATCGTGGATGCTCCTGACCACATACAGGCTGTTGCGCGTTTCGTGACCGGCCAGGTCCGACAGGTCGATGACCCCGACCGGGCGCATCCGGTGCATCACCGGCAGATGGTGGACGTTGTGGCGCAGCATGGCCATCAGGGCAGCGAACAAAAAGTCGTCGGCCTCGACGCAGACCAGCGACTCCGACATCACCTCGCCAACCGGCGTGTCGTAGGGCAGGCCCGCGGCAACCAGCCGGCGCCGCAGATCGCTGTCGGTGACGATGCCGGCCAGCCGGGGATATTCGGGATCGCCGTCGTCGGCATAGACCAGGATCGAGGACACGCCTTCGTCGGTCATCTTGCGGGCGGCTTGTGCGACCGTGCCGGACGCGGCCATCATGACCGGTTCACGCTGCACCAGTCGCTCGACCCGGGTGGTCATCATCTCGGTGCCTTCGCGGCTGCGCGCACCGGCCTGGCGCAGCCGCGTGCGATCTTCGACCTCGACGAAATCGGCAAAGTCTTCGACCGTTTCGAACAAATCGCGAAATTCGCTGCGCGGGATGAAATAGATCAGCGTGTCTTCCAGCGCCCGCACCGGGAAGCGCGCCGAGCGGCCGCTGATCAGGCTGATCTGGCCGAAGATGTCGCCCTCGCCGAGCCGGTTGTAGAACTCGCCGCTGCTCCGAAACATCTCGACCGAGCCCTGGCGGATATAGTGCAGGTCGTTGATCTCCTGGCCCAGCGTCACGAGATCGCTGCCGGCGCGGAAATAGGCAATCTCCACCGTCCCCGCCAGCCGGTCCAGACGCTGCTCATCGAGAAAGCTGAACGGCGGATGTCGCCGCAGGTGCTCGCGGATTTCCAGTTGTTCGACTTCCATCGGGCGCCTTTTCGTTCTGCCGC